>NZ_JAAZQY010000055.1:0-6772 GCF_012371315.1 Acinetobacter sp. A1 | reverse complement strand
GATTGGACCCTCTGACTTGGGGTTGATGTTCATGCCGCCTGTTTTTCCTGCTCATTGGCACGTTTCGCAACCTGTTCTCATTGCGGACACCTTTTCCAGCCTCGTTTGGAAAGTTTCATTGCCAGACGGGACTCCTGCAATCGTCAAGGGATTGAAACCTATAGAAGACATTGCTGATGAACTGCGCGGGGCCGACTATCTGGTATGGCGCAATGGGAGGGGAGCAGTCCGGTTGCTCGGTCGTGAGAACAATCTGATGTTGCTCGAATATGCCGGGGAGCGAATGCTCTCTCACATCGTTGCCGAGCACGGCGACTACCAGGCGACCGAAATTGCAGCGGAACTAATGGCGAAGCTGTATGCCGCATCTGAGGAACCCCTGCCTTCTGCCCTTCTCCCGATCCGGGATCGCTTTGCAGCTTTGTTTCAGCGGGCGCGCGATGATCAAAACGCAGGTTGTCAAACTGACTACGTCCACGCGGCGATTATAGCCGATCAAATGATGAGCAATGCCTCGGAACTGCGTGGGCTACATGGCGATCTGCATCATGAAAACATCATGTTCTCCAGTCGCGGCTGGCTGGTGATAGATCCCGTCGGTCTGGTCGGTGAAGTGGGCTTTGGCGCCGCCAATATGTTCTACGATCCGGCTGACAGAGACGACCTTTGTCTCGATCCTAGACGCATTGCACAGATGGCGGACGCATTCTCTCGTGCGCTGGACGTCGATCCGCGTCGCCTGCTCGACCAGGCGTACGCTTATGGGTGCCTTTCCGCAGCTTGGAACGCGGATGGAGAAGAGGAGCAACGCGATCTAGCTATCGCGGCCGCGATCAAGCAGGTGCGACAGACGTCATACTAGATATCAAGCGACTTCTCCTATCCCCTGGGAACACATCAATCTTACCGGAGAATATCGTTGGCCAAAGCCTTAGCGTAGGATTTCGCCCTCTCCCGCAAACGACCCCGTTAATTTAAATAAGTGCATGTTTTTATCCTACTCTTGGTAAGTCAGACCATTTGGTTAAATACGAAGGTGATCTAAGGTTTTGATTCATGTGCCATGTGGCTTCTTTATTGTTGGCAATGCCTAGCGTGACGAGATTCTTCCCAAACCGTTCACTGATGGCTTCGATGGCATCTGAAAGCCTTTCTCGCTCTTGCTTATGTGAATAGTCCGTGAATAGATCGGGCACAAACTTGGATTGATCTGTAATTTCGAGCAGCACGATTCCCGCCTTTTTATACTTAAAGCCTTTCTTAAATATCTGATCGATGCCTTTCATCGCGGCCTTGGTGATGAGCAGTAGATCATCCGTATGCTCATGCATTTGAACGACGATGTAAGGCGAGTAGCGCTCTGTCTTATCAAAGCGACCGGTTTGGATATACACGCCGATCATCTTGCAGATTGAGCCATCTTCCCGCATTCGTTTCACGGCTCTGGCCACATAAAGCCGAACCGAAGCTTTAATGTCATCCATTTCATACACTGGGTTGCCATATGAACGGCTGCTGATGATTTGCTTCTTCGCTACAGTATCATCACTAAGGTCAATACAAGAAAGGCCCTGTAGCTCAAGCACCGTCTTTTCCATCACGATACTAAACTGCTTTTTGATTTCTTTAGGATTGGCATTGATCAGATCCAGCACAGATTGAACACCCATAGTATTGAGCTTCTTACAGTTCTGTCTGCCTACGCCCCAAACCTCAGACACATCAACCTGCGCGAGTAGCGTTTCTGTAGAGCATGGGTCCATATGGGCCAGATTACAGACCCCATTGAAGAACTTGTTTTTCTTGGCGAGATGATTGGCAATCTTGGCTTCGGTTTTAGAGCGACCAATTCCAATACAGCAGGGTAGGCCTAACCAACGCCAAGCCTTAGCCCTCATGTCTTGAGCATATACAGTCAGGTCAAATAGATGCTCGTAAGCTGTGAGCTTCAGAAAGCATTCATCAATGGAATAGACCTTGTATCTTGGAGCTTGTAGTGATTAGCTTCCACTATATGCAAATTGTAGAGTTTGTAATAGACCTAAGACTTTTAGTCTGTGAAAGAGATAAAACCTACAATTTGCCCTAACCACTTGCACAACTCTGGACGGTAACTAAGCACTTTGATGCTGTATTCACAAGAAAAGACGGTGGTTATGCTAAAACAATAATTGGATAAATAAAGCAGGTAAAGATTATGTTTTATCTTGGTATTGATGTTGCTAAAGCTAAAATTGATTGCTGTTTAATTTTAGAAAATTCTGCAAGTAAAAAGAAAACCAAAACTTTTTCAAATACACCAAAAGGTTTTGAGCAACTTCAAACCTGGCTAAAGCAGCATGCTGCAACTTCTACGCAGACCATTATCTTAATGGAAGCCACATCTATTTATCATGAACTCTTGGCTAAATATTTATTTGATGCGGACTATCAAGTCTGTGTAACCAATCCTGCCAGAGCTCGATATTTTGCTCAGAGTATGTCTAAGCTAAATAAAACAGACAAGGTGGATAGTGAAGTTCTAGCTCGATTTGCGATGACTGCCGATCTACATTTTTGGCAACCTTTACCCCAACCTATTCAATTTCTGAATGCTTTGCTAGATAGAAGAGCTGTGCTTTGTGAAGATTTACAACGTGAAAAGAATCGTTTGGAAAAAGCAGAGTCTACCTTCACGATGGAACCTGTACTTCAGTCTATCCATAAGAGTATTAGGCAGTTAAACAAGCACATTCAGGGTATCGACCAGCAAATTGATGCTCATATCGATCAGAATCCTGATTTAAGAAATGATAAAGAACTGCTCAGCAGTATTCCAGCTATTGCAGATCGAACCAGTTTATTAATGCTCAGTTTCTTGCGCAGCCATACTTTTGAAAGCGCTAGTCAAGCGGCCGCCTTTGTTGGCTTGGTCCCCATTCAAAAGCAATCAGGTAGCTCCATTCATGGCAGAAGCCGTTTATCCAAAGCGGGCTCTTCCAAAATACGTGCCGGTTTATATATGGCAGCCATTGTCGCAACTCGGCATAATCCCCACATTAGAGGGATGAATGAAAGATTATTGGCCAATGGTAAAACCAAAATGATGGCGATTGGAGCTGCGATGAGGAAGTTGGTTCATCTTTGTTATGGTGTACTCAAACACCAACAACCTTATCAAGCGGATTATTGAGCATGAATTCTCAATAATTTGCTTGACGTTTCAGACGGTATCTCTTGATCTCCTGGTGCAACATAGTCCCCAAGCAGCTCCATAAAGCGCTTGGACATTTCGCCATATAAGGAGAAATTACTGGATAGCACCTGAATGTTATGTTGTTTGATTAGCTCTTTAATTTGGAATACAGGAACACCCATCTTGATGCCTAAGTCTTTCGCTTCCTGGCTTCTGGCCACGGCACAGCCGTCATTGTTGCTGAGCACAATGGTTGGGCGATCATTCAAGGCAGGATTAAACACACGCTCACACGAGACGTAGCAATTATTCACGTCGACTAACGCGAATATTTCATTTTCACTTTGCATGGTTATTCTTCTTTTTATGAGCGGTGATAAATACGCTTTAAATTAAAAGTCACCACACCCCAGATTGATATGGTCTGACTATCATCAGGAATGATGTGATTGTAATTCGAATTTTCAGCCTTCAACCAAAGTTCTGGAAGCGGATAATCTTCATCTCCAAATATTTCTTTGATTTCAGACTTGGACATCTTATTGGTGATCATCAGCCGCTTAATGGTCGAGGCATTGTCATCAATCAGGGCAACCACGATATCGTAATGCTTGGCTTCAATACTGCGATCAATAATGATTGGATCATTAATCTCTAGGCCAGCATCGAGCATGGATTCACTGTCTACATAGGCAATAAAAGTAGAAATAGGGTTGTGAATCAGGAACTCATTCAGATCGAGTGCTTTGTCTTGCTCATCCTTGGTGCTGAAGGCCGGACCTGCAGGAATACGCTCTAAAGAGACGGGAATAGATACTTTGGATTTGGGTAGGACAGCAGTAAGCCCTAATTTTTCAACAAGCTCATTTTGAACAGCGATTTGTTCAAGCACGGTGTTGATGGTAGGACTTGGTTTACCCTCTGGACCCATGAGCTCTTGTAAAGATGACCATGCGTCGTCAGAGAAGTAAATAGGCAACTTCTTAGACATGAGATACTCCTACGCTACGAGGCGTGTTTGGAAGTAGAATTTGTTTAAATAGGATATTACTAACAGCGTTTAAAATTCAAATTTAAAAAGTTGTGGATAAACAAGGATGCGTCAGAATAAGACGTTTTGTTTCTGCTCATCGCGTGGAAATGTGACGAATTCATCGGGCATTTGAAAGAAATATTCATGCGCATGTTCATGATCGGCTGTTAGCCAGTCTTTTCTGTACTGTTCTGGAATAACGATAATGGATCGCTTCTCATCCTTCGGTGCATGGAATTGTTTCATAAAAGGGTGATGGTCCGAATTGATGGTCAACATTGAAAAGGAACGTACCTTATTGCCATTAATCACTGCATCATCATAGATCCCTGCAACAGTAAAAGGCTGATCATCTTTACGCTTGATGGTGTACCAGTGTGGCTTGCCATTGATGTATTTCGGCTCATAAAATTCTTGTACTGGGACTAGGCAGAACTTGCTGTACTTCCAAGCATGTCGAAAGCTAGGCTTATCTGCTACAGACTCAGTTCTGGCGTTATAAGTATGACTGCTGAACTTCAATTCTTTCGCCCAGCTCGGTAGTAATCCAAACTTTGCAATATCAAGCTCTAAGTGATCTGAGCCGTTCAGAATGATTGGAGCATGATAGGAAGGGAATACATGATCCTTAAGCTCAAGATCAAACTGGCTTGTATCGACACCTAAGAGTGTCAAATTTCTTTTATTTGGAAATAGGTAATTTGAGCACATAGCCTGATCACATAACTAAAGAATTTATCTGAAATTGTATACGATGCTTTATGGAACACATGGGATTTATGGTGTCAGTTCAAGTAGGCTATATGAAAAAAGTCATGATGGGGCAAGTTACATTTTCAGTTAAAGTATGACTTATGGGATGCAAAACTACGTTGGGCGTGAAGTCATAAAAAAATTAATCAGGATTTTGCATAAATAGTGCGCCGTAAGGCGCATTATTTTTAAGGAAGGTTTGTATTACTCGACAATATATAACTTATGTTTTTTCTTCGGGGGCTCAACTTTAGCTAAAGCATCAAATGTTAATTGATTAAAATCTTCTTCAGAGATTCCAATTTCATCAAGCATTTTATTTTTATCAAAAGATGGTTGTGAGGCTAAAACAGAGATAATTTTGGGCAACATCAAACTCTCATCTCGATGAGTTTCTTCAGGTTCATTAATGTTGTAGCCCAACGAATTGATCTTTATAGAGTTACTACGATTAACCCAATCACTAACTAAGCCCAGCTTGTGAGCTTTATAGTTAATAGCCTTCAGGGATGTTCGCCAAATCTTTTTATACTCAATCATATTTTCTAGTGAAAAATAGCGTGGAGCAGTAGAAAGAAATGCATCTGTTGGCATTAAAAATTCAGATGAAAATTGATCCGCTTCAGTTTCGAGAACACGATTATCTTTCTCGACACGAATTTTTTTGTTATGCGTATGCATAACGGTATGACCAAGTTCGTGTGCACAATCGAAGCGGGCTCTTTCGGCAGACTTAAATGTATTTAGAAATATGAAAGGGCTACCACTTTCATCATCAAAAAAAGATAGTGCATCAATTTCTCGAATTTCAGTCGGTAATCTAAAGACACGGATTCCCTTTAGCTCACACAACGAAACAATGTTATTAATAGGTTGATTACCTAAAGCCCATAAACCTCTCAACTCTGACGCTAGGTGATCGGCATACTTAGATTCACCCAAAAACTCAGTAATATCTAAATCAGGACGGTGAAAAGTAGGTAACTTTACTTTCTGATTTAAGTACTTGTTAATATTTATTGCTAAAAGAGTATATGCCTCATTAGCTTTTCTATGCTGTGCTTTAATACGAGCAACCGATCTATAGAAGATTTGGTCTGTTTCATGTGGTTGTGTGTCATTACCTGCAAAGAATGACTTGGGTAAATTTAATACACGGCATATATCATCTTGATCATTTTCATTGATTTCTTTATCCACGTCTAAAAGTTGCTTTACCTTAGAGATAGAGCAACTCAATTTTTCTGCGAAATCGGTATTGCTAAGTCCTCGTAATTCTTTAGCAATACGTAAACGATCTTTATTAAACACATTAACCTCAGATTAAACTACAAGCTGAATATCAAAATCATCTGGTTTAATTTCATTAGATGGTTCCAATACTGGCTTAGGATCAGTTTTTACAGGAACTGTATTATCTATTTCAAATGCAATTCTGCAAGTATGGTCACTTGGTAAAATTGAAATTTTTTTCGCTTTTAAGTCCTGTACGAAGCTAGTTGGGTATGCAAATTCAAAAGGAATATTTGGGATATCAATGTCTTTATAGGCTGGATGTGATGCTGAAGGAAAGTATAAAATCCATGTTCTCAATTTTGTCTCATCATCATAAGCAGACTGATTCTCCTTAATATTATTTAATGTCATTAATCCTTTTTCACAGTGTGCTGATACAACTTGATCAGCTAACCCCAATGCAATATTCCCGCTCATAAAGATAATTTGTATTTTCTTTAAGCTGTCATTAAAAAGTAAACATGTATTCTTTTCCGAATTGGTTTGATACTCTCTCCACCCATTGCTCTATTTTA
>NZ_JAAZQY010000054.1:0-7160 GCF_012371315.1 Acinetobacter sp. A1 | reverse complement strand
TTTGTGTGTAGGCTTCTTCATTTGAAAATTATATCGCTGAAAAAGCCTTTACAGATAGGTTTGTGCAACAAAGCCATGGAAAAATGCAAATGCATCATTGCAGCCAAAATCGTGGTCAAAAATTTAATGTGATCGCTTTATAATTTAACTACAATATTCTTAGATGATGACCCATTAAATATTTATAGGTCATCATCTGAAATTACACTTTCATTATGGCTGCTGACTAAATAAATTATAAATCACTTTTCTGAGCCATTGATGACTGGTTTGATGGTGGCATGAAGTATGCCAATACTGTCTTACTGGATAAGTTGGAAAACTTAAAGGTGCATTTACAACTTTTAAATTGCCACGGGCTAATAGTACCTCACTTAAATAATAAGGTACGGTCGCAATCATATCGGTTTCTTGCACAATTAAACCTACACCCAAATAACTTGGGATACTCATTAAAATATTTCGCTTTAACCCTAAATTACTTAATTCATTTTCAATATGATAATGCCCGATACTGGTATCCACATCGACATGCGATTCACGGATATACGCATTCACATCTAAACTATTTTCACAAATTCTTGGATGATCCTTACGACACAACACAATATAATATTGCAAGAATAACTGTTGCTGATAAAAACCTTGTTCTAACTCAGGTAAAAAACCAATGGCAAAATCAATTTCACCATTTGCCATTTGATAACTGGTTTCACGGGTAATTGGACGAATTTTGATTCTGACCGTGGGTGCATGTTCTTTTAAATATCGACTCAGTTTAGGCAACAATACTAAATGTGAAACATCTGTCATCGCTAAAGTAAATAATTGATCTGAATGTGTCGGATCAAAATCTACCTTAAAATTATTGACCGTTTCTATTTTATTAATAATTTCACTAATTGGAGAAAAAATCTGTTTTGCCAATTCTGTAGGCAGCATTTCATTGCCCACCCTCAAAAATAAGGGATCATTAAAATGCTGACGAATTTTATTTAAGCAGTTACTTACCGCAGGTTGGCTCATACCTAGAGCATCTGCTGCAGCTGATACATTTTTTAATTTATATACATAATAAAAAATCTGTAGCAGTTTGCTGTCTAACTTAAACATATTAATCTTTCCTTAGAATCGATTTTCACTGCTCAGTTTTCATCCTCAATTAGCGCCAAGATTTTAATTTAGAGCTATGTCCAATACCCACATTAAAACTATTGGTTGGATCTAACTTTTGATAATGCTGCTTTAATGCAGGTTTCGCCACATATAAATGTCCAACATTATGTTCAGCAGGATACTCTGCGCCACGAGCATCAAGCAATGACCACATTTGATGTTCCATGGCCAACGGGTCTACCCCTTTTTGAATGATATAGTCCTGATGAAAGACATGACACAAAAAATGTCCGTAATACAACTTATGTATAATCGCCCGCTCCAATTCTTCGGGTAAATTTTCAACCCATTGCGAATCATTACGTCTTAGAGCAATGTCTAAGGCAACAATGTCTTCAACTTCATCTCGATGCGTATCGCGGTAACGAATTGCTGCACCCGCCACAGCAAAACGATGCAAAAAGGCTTTACGTCCTTCATCCTCATTACACAGAAAGAAACTGCCTGAACTGCGTGTAATAAAGTAATCCAGTAAAAATTGCTGTACTGCTGCAACATCTTGCTGCTCAATACGTAAAATTAAATGATGCTCGTACAAATCACGAAATTGATTCATCCGTTCAGGTAAATGATTAGGCAACAGCTTCGTGAACATTTGCAAAACTTTATCGGACAGCCCGCGCATGCCCCAACGGCTCAGCACACCATCGACTTTATCTTTCATGGCAAAAGCGGCAGGTACTTTACTGGTGCCAAATTTCTCAATAAACAAGAAACTGTCTTTGCCATATTCTGCGCCAATGTCATAGGCAACACGGTGGATATACTCGCCTGCAATTGGAACACGGGGTAAATCACGCAATAAAAAACGGCGGATGGCGGTTAAATCATCCTGTTGATTGGTGCCAATATAAAACACCTGACTCGGGATTTTTTCAAAAGTATCCAAGCGCACGGCAAATACACAAACTTTTCCTGCAGAACCCGATGCTTCAAATAAACGGCTTGGATCGGCATTAAAACGTGCAGGGGTATCAGCATCAACTTGTGCAACATCATGCACATAACGCTGATCTGAAGCACAGCAGTGTTCTGAGTATTCAATATCTTCTGCGGTATATTGTTGCTGTTCCAATCGGGTCAGAATTTCTTCTGGATTAGTACCTAAATTTACCCCTAAATGATTGATCAACACCAACTCGCCAGCAGCATTAACTTGAGCGTATAAGGCCAATTCGGTATAGGCAGGACCTCGTCTAACCAAAGCACCACCTGAATTGTTGCATACTCCACCCAAAACTGAAGCGCCAATACAAGATGAACCAATCACTGAATGTGGCTCACGTTGGTGTGGTGCCAATTGCTGCTCCAATGCATCCAACGTAGCTCCAGGTAAACAAATCACTTGCTTAGCATCATTAATCAGCTGAATGCCTTTTAAACGCTGAGTATTTATCAGAATAACAGGACGGTCATAATCATCACCAAAAGGGGTCGAACCACCAGTCAGTCCTGTATTGGCGGCCTGCATAATAATGATACAGTCTGCCGCCACTGCCACTTGCAACACTTGCCACTGCTGCAATAAAGAACCTGGCGTGACCACCGCAAAAACCTGCCCCTCACCAAAACGTCGCCCTTGACGATATAAACGAGTATCCGATTCATGGGTCAATACATGCGCTTTTCCCACAATATCAACCAAATTTTTGAGTGTCGCTGCAGCATCAAATTGTGCTGTTGATGAATTTGTCTGTGGCATGGTGTGCACGTCCTGAATTCCAATGGTGAAGAAAATACAATTGAGCAATCAAGCCAAACTTTTAAAGTTATGGATTCATCGCCCATGTTTGCAAATTAGTCTTTCAGCTCACGCTCAAGTCGCACCAGACAATCTGAAGTAATGGCCTGAATATTCTTGGCACCTGTTAAGGTCATTGCCACCCGCATTTCTTTATCCATCAGTTCAAGTAAATTACTCACTCCTGCACCGCCTGCTGCACCCAATGCATAAATAAAGGCTCGACCGAGCATACAAGTATCGGCACCCATGGCCAGCATACGTACTACATCTAAACCGTTACGAATGCCTGAATCTACCAGAATTTTTAAATCGCCTTTGACAGCATCGGCAATGGGTGGCAAGGCACGTGCAGTAGATAACACACCATCTAACTGACGCCCACCGTGATTCGATACCACAATACCATCGGCACCAAAGCGGACTGCATCTTTGGCATCTTCAGGGTCTAAAATGCCTTTAATCACCATCGGGCCATCCCAAAATTCACGAATCCACTCTAGGTCTTTCCATGAAATGGATGGATCAAAGTTATTGCCCAACCAACCAATATAATCTTCCAGTCCAGTCGGCTTGCCCAAGTATTTGGAGATATTGCCCAAATCATGTGGGCGGCCGAGTAAACCCACATCCCACGCCCAGTTTGGATGCATCACTGCTTGCATATAACGGCGCATGGCCGCATTTGGCCCACTCATGCCTGAATGTGCATCACGATAACGTGCACCAGGCACAGGCATATCTACTGTAAAAACCAATGTTGAACAGCCAGCTGCTTTGGCACGTTCCAAAGCATTGCGCATAAAGCCACGGTCACGTAACACATAGAGCTGAAACCACATTGGGCGAGAAATGGCAGGTACCACTTCTTCAATTGGACACACCGACACGGTAGATAATGTAAACGGAATACCCTTTTTGTCTGCTGCTACCGCAGCCTGTACT
Organism: Acinetobacter sp. A1; assembly: GCF_012371315.1. Classification (NCBI taxonomy): domain Bacteria; kingdom Pseudomonadati; phylum Pseudomonadota; class Gammaproteobacteria; order Moraxellales; family Moraxellaceae; genus Acinetobacter; species Acinetobacter sp. A1. The sequence goes on along the minus strand of NZ_JAAZQY010000054.1, from coordinate 3,298 downwards.
TCACCACGGCGCGCATACATACCTGTTAAACCGACTGGCGCCAAAGCCACAGGCATCGACAAAGTTTCATTAAATAACGTGGTTTCTAAACTTAAAGCCGACATGTCATTTAATACACGTTGGCGCAAGGCAATTTGTGAAAGGTCTTCTACATTTCTTTTTAGCGTTTGTTCCGCATACGCACCTCCATCTATATAGTGAAATAAAAATGGCGGTAAACGGCGTTTAGCTGCTTCGCGGTAATCATTCGCAGAAGAAATAATCATGGCGCTATCCTGTTTAATCGACTCGCACGCTGACGACGCGCATCTTCCTCGTCTATCATGCGTACTTGTTGAACTACAAATTCAATATGTCCACACACTGCCGCACGGGCAGCTTCTGGATCCTGACGTTCAATTGCATCCATCACTTGAAAATGCTGATCATGCAACTGATCGAAACGGTGGGCTTCGGTATAAACTTTACGTCGACCCAAAACCACGTTGTATTGCAACAAATCAAATAAGCCGCGCATCATTTGAATAAGCACCAAATTGTGCGATGCCTCGGCAATTGCCAAATGAAACTTGGCATCGGCAATTGCCGCCTGATCATCATCACCCAAAATTTGAAAATGGGCGATTTGCTCATAACAAGCACGGATTTTTTTCAAATCCTCAGCGGTTGCCCGCTGTGCGGCATACCATGCCGTACCACCTTCAAGCACCATTCGTGCTTCCTGCACATCAAAACGATAAGCAGGATCTTCATCAATCAGGTTACTTAAAGGCTGCACAATTTGATATTGCGACCAATTGGTTGGCAGCTGTTGCAAAAAAGTACCCGCTCCAACTTTGCTGACCAGCATGCCCTGACTGGTCAATTGCTGAATAGCCTCACGCAAAGAGGAACGGGAAACCCCGAGTTGTTCACACAACTTTCTTTCGGCAGGCAATCGGTCTCCGACTTGCATCTGATTTTTTTCAACCAGTGTGCGCAGGTCTTGAACAACTTTGTCGGAAACTTTCATGCGGCTATCCTCTTGTGCATGTGGTTATGGAATCATCCATGGGAACACATAAGCTTGTAGAGTGATAATAATACCGATCATTACGGTAAACGTGATACTGTGTTTCACGGTAAAGCGGAATAAATCCGATTCTTTTCCGACTAAACCCACTGCCGCACAGGCAATTGCAATCGATTGTGGTGAAATCATTTTGCCTGTTACTCCACCACTGGTATTGGCAGCAACCAACAGAACTTCTGGCACACCAATTTGCTGTGCAGTTGTGGCTTGCAAGGCAGCAAATAAGGCATTGGCTGATGTATCTGAACCTGTCAAGAACACTCCAATCCAACCTAAAAATGGCGAGAAGAATGTAAAAGCATTGCCTGTGTGTGACAAAGCCAGTGCCAAAGTCGCAGACATGCCTGAATAATTGGCAATAAAAGCAAAAGCCAACACCATTCCAATCGAATAAATTGGTGTTTTTAGCTCGTTGATGGTTTCTGCAAAAGTTTCAACAGCTTCGCGCGGTTTCATTTTTAAGTAAATGATGGTGATGACAGCCGCAATCATAATTGCAGTCCCTGTTGCACTCAGCCAATCGAACTTAAAGATCGCATCGTAGTCTTTGACATCTGCCACTACAGGCGGCATTTTTTGCACCAATTGATGTAAAAATGGCACCTTGATGGAAATTACCCAGTCGTGCATTGCCCCATCTTTGGCAAATAAATCTTTAAACGGTTTGATGCTCCAAATGGTGACCATCACCGTTAACACTGCAAAGGGTGACCATGCTTTAACAATCTGCCCTATGCTGTATTTTTGCTGTTGTTCTGCAACCAAGTTGGCATCTACTTTTGTGTCTGCATCGCTAAAACGGAAAATGTGTTTTGGCTGCCAGAATTTAAATAAGACCGTTAAACTAATCAAAGAGGCAATTGCAGCTGTAATGTCTGGTAACTCAGGTCCAACAAAGTTAGAGGTCAAGTATTGTGCAATCGCAAAAGCACCACCACCCACCAACACTGCAGGCCAAGTTTCTTTCACACCGCGCCAGCCATCCATAATTGCCATAATCCAGAACAGCACAATAGGCACCATAAATGGCAACTGACGTCCAACCATCTGGCTAATTTCCATGGTTTCTACACCTGAAACCTGACCTGCCACAATAATTGGAATACCCATTGCACCAAACGCAACTGGTGCGGTATTCACAATCAAGCATAAACCCGCAGCGTATAAGGGTTTAAAACCTAAACCCACCAATAACGCTGCAGTAATTGCCACTGGCGCCCCAAAGCCCGCTGCACCTTCTAAAAATGTCCCAAACGCAAAGCCGACTAATAGCATCTGGAGACGCTGATCTTCTGTAATCGAAAGAATAGATGAGCGAATAATGTTAAATTGCCCTGTTTTTACAGAGATTTTATATAAGAATAATGCGCCAATAATAATCCATGCGATTGGCCACAAACCGTAGAAAAATCCATAGATCAATGAAGCAAAAGCCATTGGTGCTGGCATGCCATAGGCAAATAAAGACACTAATAACGCCAAAATCACCGTAATTGTTCCCGCAACACTTCCCTTTAAGCGAAATACAGCCAGTGCCAAAAAGAAAAAAATAATCGGGATTGATGCAATTAGACTCGAAATCCAAATATTTGCCATTGGATCATAGATCTGTTGCCAATGTTGAAGCATTGTCATCTCCTTGAAATGCTCACTCAAACGTAAACATAGGTCTAAGCATAGAGGTAAAGTTCTAATTTTGGTCTGACCAATATTGAGATAAAAAACACCAAAACACTCAATATCGCTCACAAATAATAATTTTATTCATTCAAATGTCAACATTGGTCTGATTTATTATTTTAATGGTCATACCAATTATTATGATAAATATGGATATCCCTGCACGCAAAAATCGCTAGCAGAAAAATTTAAACTTTGTTTTTTCTTAAATTTTTAGCGGGCTGGTCATGTGGCTTGAAGTGACTACGACTTTAGTCGAATAACTCATGTATTTAAGCGCTTATTAAAAGACTGGATGAATGAAACTCACTCTAGACATGAGTTAATCTTGAGCAATATACAGCCTAAAAGAAGGCTCGGATGAGTATGCTACAGACTCAATGAATATATAAAAGAGAACGGATATTCATGCTTAATCAAAAGCATAAATGAAAAAAATAACGCCATGCTTGATCTTAATTTCCATTCAAAGAGTAATTAACTATAACTAAAAATATAGACAAATATTTGCATAAGTGCTCATTTTGTCTATGTCGATTCAGTAGT
>NZ_JAAZQY010000053.1:0-9576 GCF_012371315.1 Acinetobacter sp. A1 | reverse complement strand
TAACTCTTTAGCGAGTGCCAACATTGCTTCATCTTTCATGGTAAACACCTTTTGTTTGACCCCAACAACGTTGGGGGGGAGTTTAAGCGTTTACACAGTTTTATTTACAGTCTCGCATAAAAAACGCACATATATGTGCGTTTTTTTATGCAGTGGTTCAATATTATTAATACTTAAGCATCTAATTGAGCCAAAACTTCATCAGAGAATTCTACGTTGGTATATACGTTTTGAACGTCATCCAAATCTTCAAGCATATCTATCATTTTCATGATTTTTTTCGCTTGGTCGATATCGGTAATATCTGCTTTGGTTGATGGGCTCATCACCACTTCTGCATTATCTGACTTTAAACCTGCCGCAGTTAATGCATCTTGAACTTCACCAAACGCTTCAGGGGTGGTAATAACCAAAATACCATCTTCAGACACTTCAATATCTTCTGCACCAGCTTCTAAAGCCACTTCCATGACTTGGTCTTCTAAAGATGCATCTTCAAATGAAATTTCGCCACGTTTTGTGAACAAGAAGGCCACTGAACCATTGGTTCCTAAGTTACCATCAGTTTTAGAAAAACAGTGACGTACATCTGGCACAGTACGGTTCAAGTTATCAGTCATGGTTTCAACGATAACCGCAACACCACCAACGCCATAGCCTTCATAAGTGACCTCTTTTAAGTCATCGTTATCTTCACCACCAGCACCACGTTGAATAGCACGGTTAATTACGTCACGTGTCATGTTTACAGACAGCGCTTTTTCTACGACTGCACGTAGACGAGGGTTGCTTGCAGCATCAGCGCCGCCAAGCTTTGCTGCTGTTGTTAATTCACGAATAAATTTGGTAAACAACTTACCACGACTCGCATCTTGTTTGGCTTTACGATGCTTAATGTTGGCCCACTTGGAATGACCCGCCATGCGAAATTGCTCCTTACAGATTGGCAGTATGCCTATCAAAATTGCGCTCATTCTACCATAAGCCCTTTTTTTAGATAAAGAGTAGGGCTTTAGGTTTTTTAAGCGTTTGTTTGAGCGTTTTTAGGCTCAGGAATGACAATATCCAAGCCGACATGTTCTTTGTAAAGACGTTGGATGAGCGCCATATCGTGATCTAGTTCTGTCGGATAGATTTTACCAAAAATCCCGCCTTGTTTGGTTTGTGAATTGGCATACATTAAAACAATAGGCACTTGAGCCGCTTTGGCGATATGCCAGAAACCTGTACGGATCGGTTTACGTGTTTCGCCTGTTTTGGCGCGAGTCGCTTCGGGGGCAATGACCAGATTGAAATGCTCATTTTGCTCGAACAATTCCACCATTTGCGACACGATATCTTTACTAGATTTACGGTCAACTGGAATACCACCTATTTTTTCTAAAATGGGTTTAAGTGGCCCTTTAAATAGTTCTTTTTTTATTAAAGTATGAATTTTGATGTCATAGATTTGAAAAAGTGCGAGGGAGAGCACAGCATCCATCATAGAGGTGTGTTCAAAACCAACAATCACCTGTTTGTTTTCGAGGACGTTGGGTTCAACCTGATATTGCCAGCCTGCAAGTTTGAATGCAGATTCGCCTAAAAATTTTTTCAACATAGATGTAACAGCAGATAAATTTGGAAATGCATAATTTCTGCTTGTTTCCTATAAGAGTCAACAGGAATATTGTGTGAAATATCCTGATATCAGACCATGTGAATATTTATAGCCTTTAACTTTTATTGGTTTTTGCTCTAAGTGTTTTAATTTTAATATTAAAAAGATATGAACTGAGCCAAATTAAGTCTTAAATTGAGCAAAAATGCACTATTCAATTAATTTATAAGGCATTAGACTTTGGTCGTAATAAATGATGATTTTATTCACCATTTCACTTGTCTATAGACCATGGAAGGATAATAAAGTGACTTATTTTACGACTTTTCTTGTTGCATTGATTGTGTTGCTTTTAGTTTTGCTTTGGTCAATGTTTGAGTTGTTTTTAGAATTGCGCAAAGAAAAGCGCTTGAAGTTACACCGTGCGATGTTTAGTAAAGTGAAGGTGTAATATTTAGTTGAATATATTGAATTCACTTCTCCATTTCGCTATTTGCTGACTATCTATACAGCTATTTTTGAAAGTGCTTGTATTTTAGAAAATTCTTCGCTAGTATTCTTTGCGCTTAAACTTGTTGAAAAACAACTAATTTAGCAATCTAGGGCCTATAGCTCAGTCGGTTAGAGCAGCGGACTCATAATCCGTTGGTCGACAGTTCAAGTCTGTCTGGGCCCACCAGTTTTTTGTAATCATATGCACAGTTTTGTAATGATTTGATATATAAACCCATGAATTATAATGATTCATGGGTTTTTTATTTCTGCTTTTTGCACAACTATGTTTGGCTATGCACAGCTTTATTTGACCCTCTTGTGTATCCAATCTTGTATCCGATACTCTTTCTGCATTACTCGGATACAAGAGATTTTGTTATGAAAAGAGCGGCTTTAGATAACATCAAACAAATCAAAGATACCCATCTTCTCAATCTTGAACCTGAGGATAAGGAGTATCGTATTTCATGTGATGCTGGGCTTTATTTTCGTGTATCACCAAAAGGAAAAAAAACTTGGCAAGTCCGCTTTAAGGATGAGGTAGGGAAGTGGAAATGGCACAGTATTGGAAGTTATCCGCAGTTATCGCTTGTAGCAGCTAAACTTGAAGCTTCAACTATTTTTCTCAAGTTACAGCAAAATGAAAAAGTATTAACAAAAAAAGAAATTGAATTGCAAAAGATTGAGGAACAACAACTTAATTTAAAAAGCTTGATGTATGACTGGCTTGATACTAAGAAAACAACTTGGGCTGCAATAACAATAAAGAAAGAAACTCAATCAATTGAAAAACGTATCTTATCTGTTTTTGGTGAATTGGATTTCACCAAAATTTCACCTCAACAATGGCTGACATTTTTTCAGGATATGCTTAGAAGTGAAAGTATTTACAATCGTGTAGAGAAACTAGTTTCACATTGTCGCAATGCCTATGATCTTGCAAAGTTTCATGGACAAATAGAGTCGAACCCTTTGGATGGGATTTTGAAGTATCTTGATAAAGGTAGTAAAGGGAATATGAAGCATGTCAGTCTTCAGGAACTGCCCGAGTTGGTGCAGTCTATTCGAAGCTATAGAAATTCGCATACAGCAATTGCTTTAGAGTTACTTGTTATTCTTTTCCCGCGACCACAAGAATTGCGCTATGCAAAATGGCAAGATTTTGACTTTGAGAAAAAAATCTGGATAAAGCCTGCCGAAACAATGAAATGTGGTATTACCCATGTTGTACCTTTACCAAAACAGGCAATAGAACTGTTATTTAAATTAAAAGAAATTAGGACAGTATCGGATTTTTTATTTCCTAGCAGAGATAGCCTTATACAGCCAATGAGTGAAGCAACTTTAAATAATGCTTTGAAAAATCTAGGCTATCGAGGCCGTCAAAGTCCACATGGGTTTAGACATATTGCAAGTACTGCCTTAAATAATCAATTCAGTGATAAAGAACAGGTTATTGAAGCTTGTTTAGCGCATAAAAAACAGGGTGTAAAAGCTGTTTATGACAAAGCTACACATTTAGAAGAACGAATTGAAATTATGCAATGGTGGGCCGACTATCTCAGTAATGTTACTGATAACATTAAAGCCGTAGCATAATTTTTTAATAAGACAAGGCTCGTCCCTAAGGGATCGAGCCTAATGCATTTGTTAACGCTCTTTGTTGAGCAGATGATTACGCCTGTACTGGCGGTTCAATTTTTTCATGCCGACTTAGGCCATATTCCATTTCATATTTCTACTGCTAGGCAATAGTTTTATGCTTGTCTAATCTGGAAGAACAAGCCACGATTTTTTTCATGCTGGTGTAGCATTATCCTGATTTAAGTTTCAGGCAAACCCGTATAAGTTTATTTTCATCAGTGACCAAACTTCAGAATACTTACACTGTACCAATCTCGGCCTAGTCAGAGAGACCAATCCCCGACTGAGAAACACGACCAGTGTTTCATTAACCTTTCTTTTCTACATATTGTCCAACATGCTCACGCATGTGCCGACTCAAGTTTTCGCAATGAGCATCCCGACTGAAAAAATCGAAATGTTTTAGGATTCGCTTTAAGCTAGCTATCTCATTTAATACAAATCTTACTATGAAGATTGGTATCACAATTTCCGCAAGTAAATACTTGCTTTATATGCGCTACTCACCATCGCTCCCACACTGAAAAAAATACAGCAGACTTTTAACCAATTTAAGCCTTTTTATTCAGTGCTTCCCAAGTTATTTCAAAGTGTCTTAATGTGCAGACCGTTTATCCTCTCGCCTGTATACATGCTTCCTGTTTCCCCCGACCGTAGTTCCTTAAAAATATCGGGATATGATGTATACACAACTTTGTAAAGGGTAAAACTCTTACACTCCAATCAGCATCTATCGATTAATGCCGTTACACGTTTAAGCTATCCAGCGACCCATTCAGCTTGCGCAAAATGGTGCCAGCTTTTCCAGCGTTAGCCTCAAAGCCCTAGTACCTTGCGGCACTCTCAGCAGCCATCGTGATTGGAAATGAGCATACTTTTCCAAGTAAAAAAACTTGTTCGATCAAGCATACACATTCAGCTATTAACGGAGACTATCGCACATCCTATGCTGCTCCTGACTGTATTACTTTGAACAGGGTTTCAATGTTCCACTATTTTCATAATTTCACACCTAACTTGGCTATTACTAACCAAATGACCATTTCACGATAAATCGCTTATAGGCTCCCGTTTCCTTGTCGCCCAACCACTTTTTATTTGCTTGGAACTCTTAAAAAGTGAATGAACGGATAGAAAAAGGATATTGCAATCCTTTAGCCCCCGTTGCAACGTACCGAGCGAGGTTTCCCCAGCAGTCCGCTACATCGGCAATATGAAGATGGTTAGTCTTATATTCAGGGCAATATGTATCAAAGTTTTTGAATGGTGGTCAGCCATTCAAACCACTTCAAAAAAAGAAAGTTGGAATGGATGGTCAATCCACAATTCGATTGATATGCAGCCATATTATCAAAGTTAATTTAATATATCAATAATATTGATATATTATTTAAACAAGTATAAGATTTGCTGATCAAGGTTCGTAATGCGCACTAGGAACTACTTTATTGTCACCTTACAACGTGAGGTGACAGTGCTAGCGCAATTTGATTAATGCTGATTGCTGATGCGCTCAGCAAAATGGGAAATGTAGAGAAAATTATTGTTGATGAACAATTCAAAAATGGATGAAGAAATTTGGACTTAAGTGGATTGTTGATTGACATGAAAAGTGCATAGTTGGATGACATAAAATGATTGATTACAGCCCCCACACAAAATACACCGCACAAAAAATTCAAGATAAGGTCACAAGAGGATCATATTTTTATTGCAAATTTATAGTGCAAACTGAGTTAGGTAAAATTGATATTGAAAAGATTATTCATAAATTAACCGAACGCTATTCATTAAATTTAACCAGTCGGCAAAGAACATATCGACTAAAACAAGGATTACCTGTCGCTGATCTCATTGTTCAAGACATTCTTTATAAAGATGAGTGGTTATTTATCTTGTTGATCAAAACCCCCAATAGCCATCGTCACAGCAAAGAAACCATAGGCAAAGTGACTTCAACAACCATATCAGCATATACATCAAAAGATAAAATTGCTGAACTTGAACCTGTCATCTGGGACAGAATTACAGTCGGGCAAGAATTAACTTTTATCCGTCAATACTATAAAGACAATGAACAATTTAATTTCATATTGAATAAACCTTATCTATGCTTAGATTTTGGGAAATGTGAGGCTGAATTAGTACGGTTAAGCCATAAAAAGTATGCTGAACATCAGACTAAGTTTTACCGTAAAAGTAACAAGAATTTCTCATGGACGTGGCGATTTAAGAAAACTGAAATAGAAAAACTAAAAAGAGAATTAACCCAAATTCTCAATCGAGTGATTTCACAGAAAGATCAGACCAAAGCGCTCAATGATCTTCTTGCATGGCAGAATTATTTTAAAATTTATGCTGTATTCAGAGGTAATCGACAACAGGCGGGACGTTTATATACCTTCGGGAAACTATTCTTTTTCAGTCGGAAAAGACAACGATGGGATCAAGCACAAATGCCTGTGATGGACTTAACAATAATCGCGCGTTATGAAACCTATGCGGATTCTTATACTGAGTATTGTATGCGTAGATATTTTTATGAATCCTTTGAAGTTGAACTTCCACGAGAGATTTCAACAACGGAAAATTGGCAGTTAATCAGTGAATACATTGAAATACAGGGTTTATGAAAAAATATCAAATATGTTTATATTTTAAGTATTATATATTTTTTTTTCTGATATCCAGGGCTGTTTGATTAATAAAATCTAATACTTCTTTCTGCTGTAATTCAGTTAAAAAATGGAGTTTTGTAACAAGTTCTGCCATTAAATTATCTTCAATAAAGAAGTAAGCTACAGGCACTTCTAAAACTTCAGCTATTTTTGTAGCCATCAGAAGATCAGGCGCATACTTTCCTGTTTCATATTGATTCATTCGAGCACTAGCCGAAGCTTCATCAATGCCAGCAAGTATTCCTAATCGTTCTTGAGAAAGCTTCTTTGCTTTGCGAGCAACCTTTAGACGCATTGAAAATACATTGGATTTTTTACGTTCCATATGTTTAATAATCAATTAAAAACTAAGATTCTCTTAGTTTTTAATTGATAAATTACTAAGGATTGCTTAGTATTATGATCGGCATAGCTATACTTTATAATATTGATCCAACACTCAGAGGGTAAAATGGATAAGAATTTTTTATTTTTAGCGATTTCTTTCGCCTTAATTAATGTAACAGGCTGTCAACATATCCAAACAGCAGCAGACAGTACGGTAGGTGCTATATCGAAAGGAGTAAACGCCTATGATGGCTGGGTAAGTAAAGGTACTCAACGCGTATGGGATGAAATGTCAAATAAAGAAATACGAAACAAATTTTTAGTCCTTTCAAATAACTCTAATAATAATGTAATTGTTCTAAACCCATCATTGATCAATGATAAATTTAAATTAGAAAAACGTACAATGGGTTCAATTCATTTAGAAAAATATATCAATCACGAAGCAAATTTTAATGAAGCGAATCGAAAAATTAACAATGGTATTTATATTTCAGAAAAAGATTTAGCTTCAAAAATGTTTATTGAGCAAGCACTGGCTCAAGGCCATCAGGTTCGCATGTATAAAAAGAACATTAATAGTGATTTAAATCGCGGATTAGTGCAATCCATTACAGAGTTTAATGGTGCTCAAAATCGTTATGATGTTGATCCTGCCTTTGTTGAGTTTGATAAAAATGGCAGTCCTGTAGCCATTATGACACGCTCATGGCAAACAATCTCAGCCATCGGTGTTGATAGTCGCATATACACTAATATTTATTTTGCTCAAGATGCTCTACGTTGGTTTGAAAATAATTTTTCAAACCGCTATCTAGAAGACTCTTTAATTCGTGTATATAAATAGAAAAACTTTTTTATGAATAGATATGTCATTGTTTTTTCTTTCTAGAGCTAATAATCTTCTGCGGATTTTGAGTTAAATACTCTAACTTTTTAATATTTATAAGAGACTTTTTAATTATGCTTAAAATTAGATCAACATTGTTAATACTTACTTCAACTCTTTTAATAGTCAGTTGCTCAAAAGATAATAATACCCATGTTCAATCACAAAGTCAGAGTAATGAAAATAAAGCTATTGAGAAAGTAGCTGAAAAAATAGAACCAGAAGATGATCCTACTTTAAAAGGTACACCTGTTTTAGGCTTTAAGTTAAGGGATTCGACCTTTGATTCAGTAAAGAAACGATTAAATAATTATAAAATAAATGGGGAGTCTTATGCTGGAGGGCCAGTTTTAGAAAATGATGGATCTGGCTTTGATATAGATGGTTTGCTATTTACTCAGTTTGGTTTTGATAAAAATCAAAAGTTAGTTTATGTGTGGATGACACTAAGTGAAAATAATCATATGTCAAAAGAGACATACAAAAAAATTGTGAGTTATGTGCAGAAAAATAATTACAAAATTATTAGTGAAAAAGCCCCTTTTGTTGGCGACCAAGAAACAGTATTCCTTACACCAAACAATGAAATGATTACAGTTAGCGCTCCACATATGGGGGGCTTTAAAGTAAATATTGAATATGTTACTCAAGAATTTGAACAGCAAAGAACTCAAATAATTCAAGAAAGCCAACAGAAAAAAAACCAGTCAGAAGCGGCTAATTTTTAAGGAGTACATGTGTGAAAAAATCAATACTACTCGCGGCATTTTTCATATTTTTTACTGCAAGAGCAGAAGCAACAACCCTTCAGCAGCAGATTAATAACCGTATACAAGTATCTATAAAAAATTTGAATTTAGAAAGCAAAAAATATGCTACTGATTCAGACTATTTTAAATTTTCTCTAAAATCTAAGGAAGTTATCACTGTTGATATTAATCACGATGGAATTAAAGATAAAATTATAGTACTTAATTTTTGTGAAGAAACGAATTGCCATCCAACAACAATGAGTTCAGAAGTAGCCGTTTTTATTGGTAAAAAAGATCAAAAATTTAACTTCTTAGACTCAAAATATTTTGCTGTGACAGCGAGTATTCAAAAAGATAAGAAGGGACATATTAACGTTCATCAATATGATTATTTTGAGGATGACGGACATTGCTGTCCTAGTCGTTTAACTAAATTTAATCTTACCGTTAAAAATGGGAAATTAATTTCTAGTAAAATAAATTAAATCTATTAAATTCAGAATCTTATTCTAACTTAATGTGCTCTAGGATATTTTTTTATGTATCAGTTTATTAATACGGCTTTAATATTGTGTGTAACAGTAGCATCTTCATCTGTAATGGCAGCACCACAACTATTTAATGTAGAGCTAAAAGGTGCAACACGTGATCAAATTCGCTCAGCATTGCAAAATACCAATGTTAAAGTGGTTCGTGAAGACAACAACTACTGGATAGATAAATACAATTCTAATGCTGTATTGGAAGGTACTACAGAATTAAATTTTGGATATACATCCAATGGAAAATTTGCTTATGCAGAATATAAATTTCCTGTATTCATGGACTCAGGAAAAATTCTAGAGGTTGCAAATTTTGTTTCATCAAAATATGGAAAACCGAGCCAACGCTCAGGAAATCCTAGTCTCGGAGAAGCAAGTTTTACCTGGAATTTCAAAAATGGTATTAGTATCACGGCATATCGTGGTTGGCCTGATACTACAACGTATTTGAATTACACAGATAAAATAAATTATTCAAAAATGAACACTGAAATAGAAGCTGAACAAAAACGACAACTTCAACAGAAAGTGCAACAACAGGGATCTGCATTTTAAATGTATTAGTTCAGACTGGCTTTGTTGCACAAAGATTTCATAACTATATGATTTTAGAAGTTTTGATTATTTTTTGATCCAAAATTAAATTTAT
>NZ_JAAZQY010000052.1:0-9754 GCF_012371315.1 Acinetobacter sp. A1 | reverse complement strand
TTGAATGGGTTCATGTGCAGCTCCATCAGCAAAAGGGGATGATAAGTTTATCACCACCGACTATTTGCAACAGTGCCATCGCGAGTGGGTCAGGGTGGGACGGCTTAAAAACCCTTGTTGCAATGGCAACCAGGCTGACCGCCACCATGGCCGACGATCCGCTCAATCATGTGCTCGACGGTTATCACCGCTTCCGCCGATACGCTCCACGCATGTTGCGCCTGCTCGATCTGCGAGCTGCGCCCGTTGCACTGCCGCTTCTGGAAGCGGTGACGGCCCTTCGTACCGGTTTGAACGATGCCGCGATGACCAGCTTCTTGCGGCCCAGCTCGAAATGGCATCGCCACCTTCGGGCCCAGAGGGCTGGCGACGCTCGCCTATGGGAGATCGCGGTGCTGTTCCATCTGCGCGATGCGTTCCGCTCCGGAGATGTCTGGCTTACTAGGTCCCGGCGCTATGGCGATCTGAAACACGCACTCGTTCCGGCACAAGCCATCGCGGAAGGCGGTCGTCTCGCTGTGCCATTGCGGCCGGAGGAATGGCTGGCAGACCGGCAAGCTCGCCTCGACATGCGGTTGCGCGAGCTTGGCCGTGCCGCTCGCGCAGGCACGATCCCGGGCGGGTCGATTGAAAACGGCGTTCTGCATATCGAGAAACTCGAAGCCGCCGCGCCGACAGGCGCCGAAGATCTGGTGCTCGATCTCTACAAGCAGATCCCGCCCACGCGCATCACCGATCTCCTGCTGGAGGTGGATGCGGCGACCGGCTTCACCGAAGCGTTCACCCATCTGCGCACAGGAGCACCCTGCGCTGACCGGATCGGGCTAATGAACGTTATCTTGGCGGAAGGGATCAACCTCGGCTTGCGCAAAATGGCGGATGCGACAAACACCCACACCTTCTGGGAATTGATCCGCATTGGACGGTGGCATGTCGAGGGCGAAGCCTATGACCGGGCGCTGGCCATGGTGGTCGAGGCACAGGCAGCGTTACCCATGGCCCGGTTCTGGGGCATGGGCACGTCGGCTTCGAGCGACGGACAGTTCTTCGTCGCTACAGAGCAAGGTGAGGCCATGAACCTGGTCAACGCGAAATATGGCAATACCCCGGGCCTGAAAGCCTATAGCCACGTCTCCGACCAATATGCGCCGTTCGCAACCCAGGTGATTCCTGCAACGGCAAGCGAAGCGCCTTACATCCTCGATGGCCTGCTGATGAACGATGCTGGACGCCATATCCGCGAGCAGTTCACCGACACGGGCGGCTTCACCGATCACGTCTTTGCCGCATGTGCCATTCTCGGCTACCGGTTCGCTCCGCGCATCCGCGACCTGCCATCCAAACGGCTCTACGCGTTCAATCCGTCGGCCGCCCCGGCGCACCTGCGAGCGTTGATCGGCGGAAAGGTCAACCAAGCCATGATCGAGCGCAATTGGCCCGACATCCTGCGCATCGCCGCCACCATTGCTGCCGGGACCGTCGCGCCAAGCCAGATTCTGCGGAAACTCGCCTCCTATCCGCGGCAGAACGAGCTCGCGACAGCCCTGCGGGAAGTCGGTCGCGTCGAGCGCACCCTGTTCATGATCGACTGGATTCTGGATGCCGAACTCCAACGGCGTGCCCAGATCGGGCTCAACAAAGGCGAAGCTCATCATGCGCTGAAGCGGGCAATCAGCTTCCACCGCCGCGGTGAAATCCGCGACCGTTCCGCCGAAGGCCAGCATTACCGCATCGCCGGCATGAATCTGCTCGCCGCCATCATCATCTTCTGGAACACCATGAAGCTCGGCGAGGTCGTTGCAAACCAGAAACGCGATGGAAAGCTGCTATCGCCCGATCTCTTGGCCCATGTTTCGCCGCTCGGATGGGAACACATCAATCTCACCGGAGAATATCGCTGGCCAAAGCCTTAGCGTAGGATTCCGCCCCCTCCCGCAAACGACCCCTTAACTGACGAACAACTCGCACAAATTCTTATCCCGAAACGATTTGTACCACCTACTCCACCTGAACATGAAGGCAAGAATATGGTCTATGTATTTGATAGTGAGGATAAGTTTGAACTGACTTATGATGAGCTGGTGGAAATCATTAGCAAAGCTAGAATGGCTGGTCCGAAGTTGATACCTGTCTTAGGCACCGTGAATTAAATTGTGCAGTGTTCGCACGCCACTTGAAACATAACTTGATTGGAAATGAATTTGGGCTGAGAAAAATTCAGTTCAAATTTAACCTGACGGGCACACTAAAAAATGGGTAATTGTCAGATCGAGTTTGGACTACAACACTTTAGCTCATCGATTTACCAAAGTGCTAATCTTTACACTATTGTCTAAAATCCAGTGACCAAATTGTGATGCTAAAGCTTTTAAATTCCCTTTATTATGAATCAAAGTTAGTATGATGCTTTTCATAAAGACAGTTTACTTATAACCAGAGAGATTTTTAAACAATTCCCCCTTTTCAGTTTGCTTAGGCTATTTGATCCAGAGTTCATCTTTTTGCATCATTTTTAACATTAAATTAAATATAACCAGCGGAGTAACATTTTTTTTGTTAGAGCCGACAACTCTTTGAAAACTAAATTTAACGGTTCGCTCAGGAGCATCCAAATTAACTGGGTAGTTTTGTTTTTCTAAATACAGATGATCTCCTAACATTGGCTCTATACCAGTAATAAAATTAACAATTTGTTGCTCATCACCTTTCATTCGGCATTGAAAATGTAGAAAATTCTTACGCAGTTTTCCAAATAATAATAATATTTTAAGCGCCTTAACCATGTTCTTTTCTTTCAGTGCATCTTGCTGCCTATCATCTTTATAATGAAAATCAAGGAGAGGAATTATTTCATCTGGACGAGTCAGTTTTTTAGCCTTTTCGTAAAGTTCATCAAACCAACTCTCTTCTAAATTCTTACTATAAACATAATTCGTTTTTAAATTAAATTTTTGGCGATCCATCCATTTAGTGCTCATCCATTGACATCGTTGCATCCATTCTTGAGCTTGGGTATCTTCGCTTAAACGACCTTCTCTAAAACTTATCAAACGTTGAAAAGGTGTCAGAGTACTCTTCTCTATACTAAACTTCTTTTCTTGTCGGCCAGCCATCGTAACTGGCTGTGTTTGCTGATAAGAATTAAACCATTTCTGCTGCTGAGTATAACGATTTAGGTTTATGTAGTCTGTACTTGACTTCACTGGACTAAAACACTGTTCTAATACTTTTTTTGAAATGATACACGGCGAATTATAAATTCGATCGACTGCTAATAAATCCAAAACATGAAGGTAATTTGAAGCCGTTTGCTCAATACTGCTATGCCCCATCCAAGAGGCGAGCACCTGCCATTTATGTTGAATAATCTCTTCTTGAGCACGTGCTTTCATACCAAACAATAAATCCCTCATCTTTTTTGCTTTTACCCAAGGACAATCTGTGTAGGTCTTGATCATTTCTTTTGAACCGAGCAAAGTTATTGCTAGATAGTTAGCAGCACTGTGGCGTAATGTATGAAAACTAAAGCCATGATGCATACCTAATATTTGACTAAACAAATCTACTGTAATTTTGCTGATACATTGATCAGTTAATACACGATGATTCACACTAAAAAGTAGATCATCCTGCTGATTAACCAAATATTGCTCATAACGATGTTGTATGTAACGTTGTACTACTAAAAACTCATGTTCTGACAATGCAATTTTCAATGGTATTTGACGATTCGCACTTCGCGTTTTCAGACGGCGATATGAATTGTCTTGGATATGAAGCGTGATATTATTAAAAACTGTATTTTCTTTTTCTTTATAAAGTAGCTCTGGGCAAATAATATCTTGTATTTTAAGACAACGAACTTCATTTAATCGAAGTCCAGTTCTATAACTTAGTAAATACATCAGCTTTAAACAACTCAGATGATCGACCCACTCTGATGCCGTTGGCTCTTGACTTAAATTTTCTAGTTTTTCCAATAATTTGCCAAATAGCAAAGGACTCACTAGCCGTGCATTGCAAATTTGTAAATGCTTAAAACTTGAATTCTGTAACACCAATACCCCTGGAGCATCATAATTCTCTATACAGAATTGATGAAAATCTTTTAGGCGACCAAAACGGTATTCTGCGCTTTGGTGCATCTTACGAGAGGTTTTTCCTTTCACCGAATCTCGTTGAACTGCTTTTTCATCACGTTCACTGCTGTATTTCAATAGCTGCCGATATAAATCCTCATAGTCATCTATGGATTGTTGCTTTAAATCTAATTTATTGAGCCAAATCTCAAATATAAATTCTTTGCCAAACGATCCTAAGTAGCTTTCAATAGTTGATAATTGAAGCCCTCGTTTTTTTAAATGCATTAACCAGTGAATTAAGCGTAGTTGAGCATCAATTAAAGACTTTTCCTCCGTATTAGCATCAACTATCTTCTCCTCTAACACCCTTCTAGTTTCTTGCCAAAAACGTAGCGTGCGTTCTTCTTTATTCCTCTTTTTATCTAAACGCTCAACTTTTTGACCTTTACGTTTCTTTTGACCAAACAACATCAACTCATACGGAATCGTTTGTAATTTGCTTTGAACAGTCGGAACTTCAGGAAGTAACTGCTCTTGTTCAAAATGAATAGGGCGATTATCTGCTTCTGTGACTTGATTGTAATCATTATTCCACAGCAATCTAAATTCGGATGGCCTTAAAGCAACAGTATTAATCTCTTGCTGAAGCACATTACTCAAAAATATATCTATGCTGAGGTTTGGATTAAATTCGAGTACCATTTGCACATCATTAAATGCACGAAATCCACGGCGTTTAATTTGATATTGCAGATCCCCAAGACTTTTTTTCCTGCCTATCTTACTCAAGCTTTCTAAAATACAATCTTCAACTGAATGTTGCAGACAAAATTCTTTCTGAGTAGCTTTCAACTTTTTTAAATATTGCAAAATGAACTGCGCATATGGGTTAAAAAAAACATGTTTCCATTGGTACAACTTTCCCTGTTCTACATCGTTGCCATATTGAGAGTTTTCAACACGATAATGTAGTAACAATGGATTAGTGATTTTTTTGTAGTCCGAATGGTATAACCGAAAACAATTCAGATCTGTACCAAGCTCAATGGCCTCCTGCAATTGCTTCTGAATAGCAATCAAATGCTGTTCATCTGCACAGCCTGAAATATATATAAAACTTAAGCATAAATTTCCCCATAAGTACTTTGGTTCATTCCAATATTCAAATGAATCTTGCCAATACTGCCTTAATTCCTTAAGTACATGGATATGTAGATGCCCCTGTTCTAACCGTGACTCTGTACTCTCAATTTTTCTAGGCAGTACGATCCGTTTAGTATGTGGATTTAGCTTAATTCTGTATGATTTTTTATCTACATTCTGGTTGAATTGCTTCCTTCTTTTATTAAATTCATCTTCAGTAAATTGCATCAGTTTTGATTGTTCGTCTCGGCTCAACTTTTGACTCAAACAATCAACACTATCTTTAATGTCATGCCATTTTTCAGCGATCAGCTGATCAAGTTTTTGCTGCATTTCTTTCGTCAATACTTCAGGTGGAGAAGGCTGTCTATCTAGCGACTTTTTCACCATTTTATGAATATCAACAAATAGATCATCTAGTTGTGGTTTTATTAGTTCTTTGATTTTTTGCATACAACTATTTTCGCTCTAAGTGTTTAATCGATAAAGATTTGACATTATCTTGCAATTGCTGGCGGGCTTGCTGTACATAGACATTCGGGATAAGTGAAGAATGCGGATGAAAAGCCTCTCGGTCACGTTGGTCATGACCATACAGGGCCTGAATTAAGTGAAAAGCTAATGCTGGTTTACCCTCTTGCTGCTCATGCATCAAAAAGTTCATGTCAAAATGACGTAACCAATTCGAATACATATTCTTTGGAAAGACTCCTTGCATATATGAATTCACCCATTTTCTCGATAAAGGGATTAACTTAATTTTCCTGCTCTGCCATTCTTTGACAGTTATCGGCAAGATATCTTTACTAAAAATGACCTTACCAAAAAGATCATTTACAGTTATCTTCTTCTTTGCAAAGACTTGTCTAAAAAATGAACCGTACGCTTCAATAATTTGTTCTAAAAAGGCAGTGTAATTTTGCAGTGTTTTTATGAAAAAATCAGATAAAGGGATAAAACGACCATCTTTTCTTGCTTTACTATTTTTTTTATCATTCACATATAAAAGCTTGAGCTCAACACAATAATCATCCAAATTCCCCAACAGGTTTTTTTTAGGCCGACTTGCCAAACTCAACAAACTGATATGCCACATCCAACACGCATATGCATTAAGTTGATTAATAATGTGCTTATCTTCTTGGATGTTTTCGTGACAATGTCTATGTAAAATATGGAATTGCTCTTTCACAAAATTGGGTTCAAGTGCCAGTTGGCTCCCTATCCTTCCTATAGATAATGCAGATTGCACTTTGAATTGTTGTTGCAATATTTTTAGTTCAGCCGTGTCTTCAGTAAAATGTGTGGAATGTGGTGTAAGTGCTTTTTCTAAAAAGGCTAGATATGTGCTACTGAGTTGAGTTTTCGGTAGCCCGCCATAATAGATACCAGGCATGTGATGCTGACTATCCCGCCCAGCAATTACATGAGCAAGATATTCATTATATGTTTCATAATATATATGAAAATATAATTGAGCCTGCAGTTTTTCTACAGTGATCGAACCTACAAACCGATTATCAAGCCAATTCTTAAGTTTCGTATTAATGTGTGTTGATGAAATTAGTGGATTCGATGCTTGTTCTATATAGTCAAACCAAGCAGAAGGTAAATGTAGTTGATGTGTCATCACTTCATTCCACCGCACATGATTTAAGCTCTTAATCTTCTGCTCTGTAATTTTAAGATTTAATTTGAGTAAATATTCGCGACGTCTACTTGAACCATTCTGGATCAAAATTCCATCTTGAATAAGCTCGTTAAAATCCATCAGTGCGACGGGTGATAATCCCGTCAAAAGTGACAATAAACATGCTGCAGCGATTGCAGCATCCCTCCAGTGCCCGGATAACTCGGTTCTCAACACATAAACAATTTGCTTCAGTATATCTGGCGCCAAATAATGTGGATTTGTAACAAAAGGAGCATGACGGCGCTGGCGATGCCGCATTAGATGCGTCGCATTATCGCTGAGTATATAATTTAAATTTTTAGACTTTTCATCTTCTGAATAAAACTCCATTTCAGGATCTAATAGATCAACTTCACCCTCTTCATCTTTGTGAAGAGCGGCATCATAAATACTGATCTTTGCGTTATGTCCAATATCTACTTGCTTACCCGTTTTAATTTCACGAAATTTTTTGAGTTCATTTTTCGTCGGCCATTGCAAAACTTTACTTTTTTTTGACTTACGCTGACGATGAACAACACGACGATCATCAAGTCTTTTAAAAATTATTAATAGAGCCGATAAATACTCTATGGCTTGTACTTGTTTGAAATCTTTAATATTAAAAAGTTGATTACGATCCTCCTTTTTCAAGTTACGTTCGTACATGACATAGCGATTTAGTAGCTCACTGCATTCTTGAAATAATTCAGCATGATTAGAATCCAGAACATATCGTGATACATAGCGAAAGAGATCACAAACATGTTTTTGCTTATTCTCAGCTTTATCAATTTTTGCAAATTCTTGATACTGCCGATATGTTAAAAAACTCGCTTGTAGAATCAAATAACGTTCAGACGACAGCTCTTGAGTATTACTAGTAGTCGGGCATGCAAAATAACTTAAAGAAGCTAGATAATAATATTTACCTAATTGTCTAGAACTAGATATATAGCCATATATCTGTTGTGCTTCCTTATATAGAGCATGGGCTTTTTCACGTAAATCATCTGATAGATCGACAAATTGTGTATTCACAACATGATTGCGTAATAAACAATAATCTTTTTGGAATTTTTCTGCTAAATCTAAGAATTGCTCTTCTGTTTCAATCTTTGGCATATTCGCTTTCGCTTAATTTTTTATCAAATTGCATTGGTTAAATTCATTACGATCTGAACAATTTGGTAAAAGTTGATCTTTTATTGAACTCTTTGTCAGCTTAAAAAATCTAGCAAAAAATTTAGCATCCAGCTCTTTCTGAGCTTTTCTCTCAAAGCACAAGTGTTGCTGTGATTTTTCGATAAAATCATCAAGATTATGTATCAACTGTAAGATTGCAACATAATTAGAATGTACACGTAAGCATGGCTCCGTTTGCATTAATAGCAATATTTTTTGCCAAATTTTCACATAGATTATTTTGAACTTTGCTTGTACTACTACTTTCTGGCTCTGTTTAATCTTTTTGATTTTCAGTAGTTCTGAGTTAATTTTTACTATCTTAAATTGAACATTTTGTCGCTCAAAGCAAAAGGGCATGATAAATTGCCCCATAAATATCTCTATATTTTTTACTAAATAGTCAAATTTTAACATTTTTATCGATATAAAAAATGAGCATATCTTTGTATATTAAAATTCATTTAATTTATCAACTAAATTTTCTCAAAATTACAATTATCAACAAATACATATGGTTTACTTATCATGGGTGGTCTAAATTTTAAAAATTCTTCCACTTTTTTTTAGTTTTCTGTTATTACATGAAACAATACCGTTGTATTACATTTTGAAATGCTGTGTATGCAGCATTGATCAAAAAGATTCTCTGCTATACTTACTTCACGTGTAGCATCAATGGAGTTTCGAAATGCTCAGAACCACTGAACAGAAAAAAAAATATATTCAAGCGACACGTGCGCAAAACTATCAAGCCAGCCTAAAGCTTGAAGGCATTACAACGACAGCTCAAACAAATCAACAAAGTAAAGCTGAAATCTTGCAAAAATATAAGAAGTATTCGCAACCCGAAACTTAGTCAGGTGCATGTATGGATAAATATGGGGAAATGGGTGACAGCCTGTATTGTTACCCTGGCACAAATATCCTAAAGAACAAACTCAATATTCATGATGAACAAATTTTAGAACAAGCTGAACTAGAACTGTCTGGATTGGCAAGTAACTTAATTGAATATGCTGAACCACCTTACGACTTACAATACTTAAAATCAATTCATGCGCAGCTCTTTGGCGACTTATACGACTGGGCAGGAAAGTTAAGACAAATCGATATTTCCAAAGGTGACACCCGTTTTTGTAATTTTTCCCGTATTGAAATTGAAACCAATAAACTACTCAAACCGCTTCAAGAAAAAAAATACTTTCAAGGCTTAGCACCACAACAACTGATTCCTCAACTTGCCGACTTGTATTGTGAGCTTAATGTCATACACCCATTCCGTGAAGGTAATGGACGTACACAACGGATTTTCTTTGAGCATCTGATTGCTCATTGTGGTTATGGTATTGATTGGTCTCGCATTGACTCTCAACAACAATGGATTCAAGCCAATATTGAAGGTTTTTATGGTAATTTAAATCCATTAATTAAGATTTTTGAAATATGCTTTATTCAAAATACCTAAAATTTAAGTAGTCGAAGCCCACAATCCTTAATGAGCCATCATCTTTGCTTCAATCCACTGATTAATTTCCCAAATAAACCAACAATCACGATTCTTAGAAATCTTAATACTCTTCGGGTAATTTAGGGTAAGCGTCCGCTGAACACACCTTATGAATTCATCCTATAAGCCTTAATTTAGTCCCCACTTAAAAACAAGTGGGGA
>NZ_JAAZQY010000051.1:0-12278 GCF_012371315.1 Acinetobacter sp. A1 | reverse complement strand
AAGCTAACAAAGGAAAGCCACCTCTAATGGCTGCTTAACCTCTACTTTTAACTTCGGTTATTTATGGGAGGATTACCGTCCCAAACATACAGCCTACTTAACACAAAATCATACCGATTCAAGCTACCTAAGTTTGATTAAAGATACCCCTGCATCTACTGGTTTTAACTATTCTGTGGGTACAGGCTATTTATATAATCTAAATGAATTTTCGGGGCATGTTAATGGTCATTTAAAAACCCAAATTGGTGACTTAAATCTGCAGTATTTGCAAACGGGTCAAACTGAAAGTTATCAATTTGCCATGAATGGCGCCGTGACATGGTTAGATCGTAGTGTGGCTTTAACGCGTTCTGTTGATCATGGATTCTCCTTGGTGAAAGTTGCAAATAGTCCAAATATCGATGTTTATCGGAATGATATATTTGTAGGAAAAACCAATCAGAAGGGTGAAATCTTTGTTAATGATTTAATCGCTTATAGCGACCAGCATTTATCTTTCGATCAAAACCAACTCAATATCGAAGATCAGATCACAGATACGAGAAAGACCATTATGCCGTTGAACAAACGTGGCTATGTTGTGGAATTTCCAGTCATACAGACCAAGGCAATTTCAATTGAACTGCGTGATCGTGCAGGGGCTAAATTACCTAAAGGTAGTCAAATTATCCTGAATGGGAACGAGGACGAAATTTACGTGATTGGCAGTAAAGATACAGCAACCTTATATGGGGTCAAAAATGGAAAGCAGCATTTAAAAGTCAGCACTTCTGCAACTCAATCTTGTCAGGTTGAATTTGAAATTACAGATATCCATCAGGTGAATACACCAACTAGCTTAATTTGTAAGTAGGTCGCATTATGAAAAAACAACAAAAAATATACTTCTGATTCTGCTGTTTAGTGGCTTTAGTATGGTTTCCAGCGCAACTTTGGCAATGTGCCGTATGTCAGACATTGGCGCAGGGCAGATTCGATTGCAGCCAGTTTCTGGTAGTACAAGCACGACTGGTGTGAGTGTGGAATGTGACCGTATGTTTACGATTAAGTTTGATAGTCAAAATATGCTAAATATGAATGGTGAGAGTATGTTGAAAGGTCAGCATCTTTCTTATGCGGGGAAGAATAATCATATTCGCGTCAAATACAGCTTGCATGGCGATGCAGGAATGTTATGGCAGAAGAATGTCCTGCAACATAAAAAGTCTAAACATCATTATATTATTAAAGCAGAATTACAAAATTTTAATGCAGCTCGAGTTCGTGCAGGCGATTATTCAGATCGCATTATGATTACGGTAGATTATTGATATTCTAATTGAATTTTTAAAATACTACTGCTCTATGAAATAGAGCAGTAGTATTTTATAGTGCACGTATGTTTTATAAAACCGCTTTCAGACGTTGAATCACTTGTTCGCATTGCGCTAGATCTGCGACTAATGCCAAGCGTACATGATTTTCCCCTGGATTGCCTTGTGCGGTATCACGTGACAAGTAACGTCCAGGCAGTACCTTAATGTGTGCTTTTTCCATGAGCATTTTTGCAAATTTTTCATCATCTTCTACCTGAAGCCAATAATAAAAACCTGCATCGGGTTTTTTCAATGGAAGCAAATGCCCCAGTTCAGTTTGGAATAGTTCAAATTTGGTACGATATTGTATGCGATTATCTTCGACGTGTTGCTCATCGTCCCATGCAGCAATAGACGCTAGTTGATGTTGCACAGGCATCGCAGCACCATGATAGGTGCGGTATTGCAAATACGGTTTTAATAAGGATGCATCACCTGCAACAAATCCTGAACGCATACCTGGTAAATTAGAACGCTTAGACAATGAATGAAATACGATACAGTTTTTGTAATCATCGCGTCCAAGTTCAGCACAGACTTCTAGTAAACCAGTTGGCGCTTGGTCAAACCATAACTCTGAATAACATTCATCGGATGCAATTACAAAACTATATTGATCTGACAATGCAATCAGTTTTTTAAATTGTGCTTTAGACAGTACTGCACCTGTTGGATTGCCCGGTGTACACACAAATAACAAAGCTGTTTTTTCCCAGACTTCAGCAGGCACAGCATCAAAATCACCTAAATAACCATTGGCTTCGGTACAATTGATGAAATATGGCTTGGCACCAGCCAGTAAAGTAGCACCTTCATAAATTTGATAAAACGGATTTGGCATGACCACATAAGGTGCATCTTCACGTTGAATCACTGCCTGAACAAATGAAAAAATTGCTTCGCGTGTACCTGAAACAGGCAAAACTTGAGTTTCAGGATTCACTTGGTTTAAATGAAAACGCTGGGTGAGCCAATTGGCAATACTTTGGCGTAATTCAGGTAGACCTTTACTGTTCGGGTAGGTCGATAAGTGCTGAAAATTATCAATAATGGCCTGTTTGACAAATTCAGGTGCAGGATGCTTAGGTTCACCAATAGACAGTGGAATTAACGGTAGATTTGCAGGTTGTACATCTTGAAAGAGTTGGTTTAACTTTTCAAAAGGGTAAGGGTGCAAGAGAGATAAACTCGAGTTCATGAATGTTCCGTTAATTGAAGTTAGTGTTGACCACAGACCTGATTAGAGGCTTCATCCAAAGCAGATTTCAGCTGCAAGGCAAAGGTATCCGCTTCAGCATGGGTCATGGGTTGCCCATCTTTTTTGGTGACAAAGAAAATGTCTTCTGCACGCTCACCAAGTGTGGCAATTTTGGCAGAGTGAATATCTAAGCCCTGCATCATAAACAGACCACCAATTTTGGCGAGAAGCCCCGGGTGGTCAAGTGTGGCAATTTCCACCATGTTTTGATTGAGGGCTGTATTGAAAGTAATTTCAACAGTATTTTCAATATCAAAATGGCGTAATTGACGTGGGATACGACGTTGCATCAAACCTGGGTATTTATCCGACTGACTTAGTGCATCGATCAGTGCATCAATAACCATTTTTTCACGCTCAGGATCGGTCAGGAGTGTGCCAAATCGGTCTAATACAACATAAGTATCTAAACTAAAGGATTTAGTCGCGGTAATAATCCGTGCATCCTGAACATCCAAATTCATTCGGTCTAAAATGGCCACAGTAGTGGCAAATAGGTTGGGTTGATCTTGGGTATAAATAAAAATCTGTACTGCATCTTGTGCTGATTTTCGGTGCGCACGCATGAGCACTAATGGTGCATGATTATCGCCATGCTCCAAAATTGCGCGGGTGTGCCATGCAATTTCATCGGCAGATTCTTTCAGGAAGTATTCATCGCCCAGTTCTTGCCAGACTTTTTCAACATCGCTGAGTGAAAAATCATTTACCAAAATTTCACTGGCTGCAAATTTTGTGTCTTCAATCAACATTTGATAATCGACTGGACGGCCTAAACCTGAACGAATCACATCCCTTGCCTGTGTGTACAATTGACGCATTAAGGATGCGCGCCAAGTGTTCCAAAGGGTAGGGTTGGTGGCATTAATATCGGCAACAGTTAAAGTGTACAGATAATCTAAATGCTCCATATCCCCCATTTTTTCGGCAAATTCTTTGACTACGTCAGGGTCTGAAATATCTTTTTTCTGTGCCGTGACAGACATTAATAAATGATTTTTGACTAGCCATGCGACCAAGTTGCATTCACGTTCGGTAAACCCGTGTTTGCGACAAAATTCGATGGCATCGACAGCACCAAGCTCGCTATGATCTCCACGACGGCCTTTGGCAATATCGTGGAAAATTGCAGCTAAATAAATAATGTCACGACGTACTAGACGTTGGAACACTGAGCTGACCACAGGAAAGGCTTTGGCAAACTCAGGTTCTTTGAAGCGGCTCAAGTTACGTACCAGCAGTAAGGTGTGGGCATCCACCGTATAAATATGGAACAGGTCATATTGCATGAGGCCTGTAATTTGCCCGAATGCAGGAATGTAATTGCCTAATACACCCAAGCGCTTCATTGTTACTAATGTTTTATATAAACGATGTGGTGAGCGTAAAATAGCCATGAAGAGGGCTTGATGTGCAGGGTCATCTCGGAAACTTTGATCAATACGCTTTGCGGCCAATGCAAGTAAGCGTAAAGTACGTGCACGAATCCCTTTAATTTCTGGGCGATTGGCCAGTAAATAGAAAATTTCTAAAATCGCACTTGGTTTTTCTGAGAAAATTTTATGGTGCTGAACTGCAAGCTTGCCATCCACCAATTTAAAATTTTCATTAATTTCTTCAATTTGGCGTTCGTAGTTTGGCAGGCGTGGGGTAATTACAGATTCATTAAAATAGGCCAACAACATTTCATTCAGGGCAGAAACCTGCTGTGCAGAGCGATAATAACGCTTCATGAATTGTTCAATTGGGTAGTTTGGTGGTTTGCCTTCTTCACGGACATAGCCAAAAGTGGCAGCGATATCACGTTGATAATCAAACAATAAACGATTTTCATCACGCTTGGTCAGGCGGTGCAAATGGTGGCGAATTTCCCATAAAAAGCTTTCAGCTTCTTCAAGTACACCTAATTCAAACTCAGAAATAAAACCTAAATGCACCAAGTCATAAATACGATTGACCCGAAAATGTCGTTTAGCAATCCAACCAATTTGGTTAATGTCACGGATGCCGCCTGGGGCATTTTTAATATCAGGTTCTAGATTGCTTTCCGTGTCATTGTGCTGTGCATAACGCTTGCTTTGTTCCTGCATTTTGGCATCAAAAAAGGTTTTATCTGTCCAAGTTTGCGAAACAAAACGACGTGGCCATTTTGCCAGTTGGGTGTTACCAGTAATTAAACGAGCTTCGATCAGGGCAGTAGCGACTGTTAAATCGCTAGTAGCCTGAATCACACAGTCTTGAATGGTACGTACGCTGGTTGCAGGTTTGAAATTACCGACATCCCACAATGATGAAATAAAGGTCGAGATCAGTTGCTCTTGTTCTGGGCTAATGGCATCTTCCGACAAAATCATAATGTCTACATCGGAATAAGGCAGCATTTCTTTGCGCCCATAGCCACCCACAGCAAATAGACTTAAATCAGTTTGATCTAATTCAGCGTGTTGCCACAAAAATGTCAGGGCTTCGTCTATCAGATTGGAACGTGCCAAAATCACTTCACGGATGGATTGTCCATTTTCAAAACATTGTTGTAGCTGATTTTCGACATCTGTACGCCATTGGTTAATCGCTTGAATGTCATGGTTGCTTTTCACATAGTTCAGCAAGGGTAATGTATTGATCATGGACAATTCCGTTATGCAATGACGAGCTTAATTCTGATTTTCGTTTAAATGAACGCTAACACTGTTTGCAGTGTGTTGAGCCAATTCGCGCGCTTGCGCCGTGGTTTCTGCACGTGCTGTCGCAACTCCCATACGTCGGCGCTCAAAACCTTCAGGCTTCCCAAATAAACGTAAATCTGTATCGGGATGAGCTAATGCAAGATTTAGGCCAGAAAATGAAAGATTATTGGCATCGACACCTGCATAAATCACGGCACTGGCTGCCACACTATGACGTGCAGTGTTGACAGGCAAACCTAAAATGGCACGTGCATGTAATTCAAATTCACTCTGAAATTGTGAGGCCAACGTCACTAAACCTGTGTCGTGCGGACGTGGCGATACTTCACTGAACCAGACTTTATCGCCCTTCACAAACAGCTCTACACCAAAAATTCCGCAGCCGCCTAAAGCAGTTGTCACTTTATGGGCAATGCGTTTGGCTTCAGTTAGGGCGGCTTCAGTCATTTGCTGTGGTTGCCAGCTTTCTACATAGTCGCCTGAATCTTGACGGTGGCCAATTGGGTCACAATATGAAGTTTCGATAGCACCAGTTTCTGGGTTTTTGGCACGTACAGTTAATAGGGTAATTTCAAAATCGAAATCAATTTGTGATTCAACAATCACAGTGCCTTGATTGACGCGTCCACCTGTTTGAGCATATTCCCAAGCGGCATCTACTTCATCAAAACTAGTTACTCTTGACTGACCTTTACCTGAAGATGACATTACAGGTTTAACAAAGTTTGGATAGCCAATATCATCACAGGCGGCACGGAAAGATTCCAAAGAATTGGCGAAGCGGTAAGCCGAGGTTGGCAAACCTAATTCTTCTGCAGCTAAACGACGAATTCCCTCACGGTTCATGGTCAAATTGACGGCTTTGGCAGAAGGAATGACTGTGGCGATGTTTTGTTCTTCAATTTCAACCAAGACCTGTGTCGCAATCGCTTCAATTTCAGGCACAATTAAATTCGGCTGGATTTTTTCAATCAGTTGTTTTAATTCTGTGGCATCTGCCATATTCAAAGTATAGGCATAATGTGCGACTTGCATGGCTGGCGCATGGTCGTAGCGATCGGCGGCATGTACTTCTACGCCTAAACGTTGTAGTGAAATCACCACCTCTTTACCGAGTTCCCCCGAACCCAATAGCAAAACTTTAAAAGCAGAAGATTGAAGGGGAGTACCAATGGTCACGCTCATGTGAATCGTCCTTGCTAAAGTGGGCTTTTAGCATAGCAGAACTGTTCTATGAGTTAAGCCCTGTTTGCAATAAAATCATGATTTTGTCATGCAATTTTATGGCATTCAGTGGCTTAGCGGTGATGACACTGCATTTGAAAGGGATGATTTCGGTTTTCAAAGTTGTTTAATTTAAGCTGTTCTAGAAACTAAAAGGTATATAGGTGTAAATCAGCCCGTAGGTCAGGGCTGCGGTTAAGGTGGCAGGAACAATTTTCTTAAATTTAAAATATAAGCCTGTGAGTACCAAGAAACCGACCAGCATGGCAAAACTTTTATTTGGTGTTTCCAGCAAAGGCGGCAGTGTTGCGACCACGAGCATGGAACTAATTGCGGCAATCCCGATGCTGCCTAAGGCAATTTTGAGCCATAAAGCGCCACGTTTTTGTGAGCCTTGCTGAAATTTTTGAATCACAAAAAATGGCCCAAAGCGCGATGCGAAGTTGGCAATCCCCACTAAAATGCCAACTAAGATTATTTCTAAACTCACGATTTTACTCCTGTATGTTCAGGGTCGGGTTGTTTCAACACATAGTGTTTAAATAAGCCTGCCAATATGCCGGAAGATATGCCAATAAAAATTGCAGCAGATAAATCAATGAAATAACAAGCAATGGCAGATACGACAATGGTGATACCCACCACAAAAGTATGTTTCTTTTCAAAAGCAGCCAGTAAAAAGCTTAGGAATAAAGCAGGCAATAAAAAGTCGAGCGCCGCTTGTAAAAACTGTGGCATTTTCGTGACTTGGTTAGCAAATAAGCCACCTAAGAATGAACCTAACGCCCAAGACAGCCAGCTAAATAGACTGAGACCTAACATCCATGATTCAGACCATTCCTGACGCCGTTGTGACAGTTTAATCATGCCTGAAGCAAAGACTTCATCGGTCAATCCCCATGACCAAATTGCAGTTTTTTTAAGATTCAGCCGATCTTGAATCAGGTTTTGTAGTGCGGGGCCATAGAGTAAATGCCGAATGTCTAAGGCAATCACTGTTAGTGCAGTCATCCAAATAGAGGTGCCGCTGCCAAGTAATGCCACCACCAAAAACTGACTTGCGCCTGCATACATAGAGCAAGATAAAAATAAGGCTTCCCATGCGGTAAAACCGAATTGTGTGGCTGAAACGCCAAAGGCAAAAGAAACAGGCAGATAGGTGAAAATAATCGCTTGACTATCTTTGGCACCTTGCCAAAAACTGGCTGTAGAAGCAGTTTGAATATTGTGTACGGACACGACACACCTTGAGGGAGAAAGTTGAACGATGGGTCAAATCAAGATTGTGTATTATACTTGAATTCACTAGCATAATGCCGAATTGTTTGTATGGGCGAACCGATATGTTGAAATTGAAAACACCTGTAATACTGCTGGCTTCAATTCTATGCAGTAGTGTGTTATTGCAAGCGTGTAGCAATGACAACGACCCGAAAAAAACTATAGAAATTAAACCTGCGCCAAAACTTACCAATGATGCAACTGTGTATGCACAGAAAGCATGGGAGTTAATGAATGAGGTTGAACCTTATGTTTACCGTAAGCAGCGCAATTTGATTGAAGACAAGGTGCGTAAACCTGCCCGTAAACTCAGTACAGACTGGCGCATTAATGTCAAAATGACAGACTCAGTGACCGAAGGGAAATATGCACTGTGTCGCAAGGCATTGACCAGTTTAGAAATTTGGGCGCGTGCAACCATAGACAGTTCAAGTAGTCTTGCCCAGAAACAAGCTGACTATGAACGTGATAAAAAGCAATGTGCAGATGCCTTAGCTCACCCTGAGTTAGGAAATACTGACCCGAAACAGAAGGGTAATGTGGTGCAGTCTTAATTAATTTTCCAAAGAATTGTTCAATAAAAAACCTCGATCAAGTGATCGAGGTTTTTTTAATTGTATCTATGACTGGCTTATAGAATGAAAGCCATTCAAAAATTCAATATTAGACATTAAAGCGGAAGTGTAAAACATCACCATCTTGTACGATGTAAGTTTTACCTTCTAAACGCCATTTACCTGCTTCTTTCGCGCCAGCTTCACCGTTGTACTGAACAAAATCTTCGTAAGCAATACATTCAGCACGAATAAAGCCTTTTTCAAAGTCAGTATGAATCACGCCAGCAGCTTGTGGGGCAGTTGCACCAACTTTAACAGTCCATGCACGTACTTCTTGAACGCCTGCAGTGAAGTAAGTCTGTAAGCCTAACAGCGCATAACCAGCACGAATAACGACGTTCAGACCAGGTTCTTCCATGCCTAAAGCTTCTAAAAATTCTGCACGGTCTTCATCTTCAAGTAGTGAAATTTCGGCTTCAATTTGGTTGCATAATGGCACAACAATCGCATTTTCTTCTGCAGCAAGTTTTTTCACTGCTTCTAAGTGCGGATTATTTTCAAAACCATCTTCTGCCACGTTGGCAATATACATAGTTGGTTTTAAGGTCAGTAAACCAAAGCCACGTACTAATTTACGTTCATCATCATCTAAATTAGCAGCACGTGCTGGCTTGCCATCATCCAATAAAGGCTGAATTTTTTCTAAAACGGCTTTGGTTGCAACTGCTTCTTTGTCACCACCTTTGGCAGATTTTGCTAAACGAGTAACCGCTTTGCTAACAGTTTCCAAGTCCGCTAAAGCCAATTCGGTATTGATGGTGGCAATATCATCTAATGGGTCAATTTTACCATTTACGTGAATCACGTTTTCATCTTCAAAGCAACGGACTACGTGTGCAATGGCGTCAGTTTCACGAATATTCGCAAGGAATTGGTTACCTAAACCTTCACCTTTAGATGCACCTGCAACTAGACCAGCAATATCCACAAATTCCATAGTCGTTGGTAAGACACGTTGTGGTTTTACAATTTCTGCCAATTTGTCTAAACGTGAATCTGGCACAGGAACAATACCTGTGTTTGGTTCAATGGTACAGAAAGGGAAGTTTTCCGCTGCAATTGCAGCTTTGGTGAGTGCATTAAAAAGTGTAGATTTACCAACGTTTGGCAGGCCCACAATACCGCAATTAAAACCCATGAATAACTCACAACGTGTTATATAAAAATTAGGCATGATTTTACATGAAAGGGCAGATAAAGTCAGGTTATCAGCATGATGTTTCTTATGAAGTGATCATTTGAAATGTTGATGTTGAAGTGCAGGATGAAAATTGATCTGATTTAGCTGACTGCTTTGCCCGAATTTTGAATAAAAAGTACATTGTATTTAGAAGAGGCTATGACTAAAGTATGACAAACACCGCAAGTGTACTGTTTTGAATATTTATAGCTTAAAAATGGAGATTTTATGCGCATCTTGTACCAGTTTCCTTTATCTCATTTCTGTGAGAAAGCTCGCTGGTTATTGGATCATAAAGAATTAGATTATGATGCGCAGAACTTAATTCCTGGTGTGCATCGGGCCTTTGCACAATTAAAAACAGGACAAAATAAATTACCAATATTACGCGATCAAGAGCGCTGGATTGCAGATTCTACGCAAATTGCTCTCTATCTTGATGATGTTTATCCAGAACATACTTTATTACGCAGTGATGCCGAACAATATAAACATGCACTGGCAATTAATACTTTGGCAGATGAATTAGGTCAGCATGTACGCCGTTGGGGCTTGGCTCATGCCTTATCTGAAAGTGAAGAACCTTTGGAAATCCTAATTGGTGAAAAAGGCTATTTGCGTCAGTTTTCTAAATACTCTAAGCCAATTATTAAAGCTTTGGTGTCTAAGGGTTATCAGCTCGATCAAGATAAAGTAGCAGAATCTAAACAACGTATGGATGAATTGATTGTCATTTTAAATCAGCATTTGATTGATAATCACGGACGTTATTTTGTGGGAGAGCGTTTGGGCTTGGCAGATATTTCGGTGTGTTCAATGCTTGCCCCTATTTTAGAAATTGCTGGAACGCCGTGGGAAAAAGAGCATGGTGAAATGATTTCAGCTGAGTTTAAAGCCTATCAAGATTATCTGTTGGATTTGCCATTAGGGCAGTATGTATGCCGTATTTATAATACTGAGCGTAATGCACGTGTCGATTGGCGTGGAATATAAAACTTAGCAAAAAAATACGCGCATTGAGCGCGTATTTTTTTTGTGTCTTGTTGAGTAGAATTTAGAACAGTGAACTTGCATTGTTGAGATCGAAATTTTGTACCAAGTTTGGCAGTGTCGCCAAATCAAATTGAGTATCTGTCGTGCCGCCAGTCAAGCCACCCAGTGCATCGCCTAGGGTTGGGATTAATTGATCAAGATTGATGTCTGAGCTGGTATTTGATGATGCACCTTGCAGCAAATCACCAAGATTTAAGTCAGCACCAGAAATTAATTGATCAAAGCCATCAGTCAAACTATCCAAACTGAAACCATCTGTAGGATTGCTATTTAGATTAGGCTCTAGACTAGCAGAATAGATATGTTAGTCTAGAATCATGATAGAAAACAGTAAATTAAGTCACTATAAGATTAAAAAAATTATTCAGTGCTTTTGCATTGATATTCCTGCTTCTAAAACAGCCTTATTGCTTAACTTGAACCGTAATACCATCAACTATTGGTACATGCTTTTTAGAGAAGCAATCTACGATCATCAAACAGATTTAAGAGCAAAGTTTGTAGGTTCTATTGAAGTTGATGAGAGCTATTTTGGAGCAAAAAGACAACGTGGTTTTCATGGGAAATTGAAGCGAGGTCGAGGTACTTTAAAACAACCTGTATTTGGAATATTTGAAAGGAATGGTCGAGTTTATACAGAAATAGTCCCTGATTGTAAAAAGACTACATTATAACAAGTTATCTTAGGTAAAGTCGCACTTGAAAGTGTAATTTATAGTGATGGTTGGCGTGGATACAATGGTTTGGTAGATGTTGGTTACTCAAAGCATTTTAGAGTAAATCATGGAGCGAATGAATTTGCCAGAGGACAATGTCGTATAAATGGAATAGAATCATTCTGGAGCTTTTGTAAAAGAAGGCTAGCAAAGTTCAACGGTATATCAAAAGAGTATTTTGATTATCATCTTAAAGAAACAGAATGGCGTTGGATGAGGGAGCCTAATGAGCTAGCAACAGAGTTGTGGGACCTCATTAGGTAAAACTAAGTGCAAATCTGCTAGTCTAGAGCCTAAATATTTATCTTATAAGCTTGAGTACCTGAGAAAATGGAACTAGATCGTTTCGATAAGCATATTTTAGAAATTTTAAGCAATGAAGATGTGAACCTCAATGAACTTTCTGAGCGTGTGAATATGTCGGTCAGTTCGGTACATCGTCGTATTAAAAGTCTGATTGACCAAAACATTATTTCAGGTTTAAAGCGTGAAATTAATTATCAGAAATTAGGCTTTAGTTTACACGTACTGTTGCAGGTGTCTTTAAGCAAGCACGATACTGACATTTTTGCTAAATTTTTAGATGAATTGGAAAGTATTCCTGAAGTGATTCGTGCATTTTTAGTGACAGGGCAGACTGCAGATTTTATTGTAGAAGTGGTGGCGCGAGATATGGAAAATTACAGTGAAATTTTATTAAAAAAAATTGGTAAAATTGAGCATGTCGCAGGCTTACATTCTAGTTTTGTGATTAAAGAATATGATGTTTTAAACTGTCATGGCTTATTAAATAAAGTTTGATTTCACATAAAAACTTAGGCATAAAAGAGGGTGTAAATAATTCTGTGTAAATGTGGTTTTAAAAATACTTGGTTACACGTTCTTCAAACATGATACTAAAACG
>NZ_JAAZQY010000050.1:0-13030 GCF_012371315.1 Acinetobacter sp. A1 | reverse complement strand
TTTTGTGTGTAGGCTTCTTCATTTGAAAATTATATCGCTGAAAAAGCCTTTACAGATAGGTTTGTGCAACAAAGCCATTCTCATCTAATTTTTTAAACTTTGAAATATCAAAAATATCGGTGTTTAGAGAACCACATTCAATATATTTATTATTATGCATAACAGTTAAAATAATATCTTTATGCTGATCCACACCATTAATCCACAAGCCCCAAATACTCTCATCTGCTTGTTCATTTAATTTTTCATTTGCATGAGTATACGGAACATATAAACTTGAAAGATAAATAGCAAGCATTGCAGATATTGATTTCTTAAACATCAGCTTTACATCTCTTGAACATCAAAAGACATAGATGGACGATCTGAAATTGGTGCAATATTAATCTTTAATTCTTTAATTCTTTGTGGATTAAAATTACCTAAATTAATTTTGGTTTCACGCTGAGGCAAAATATACTTTAGTACATTAACATCCTTTACAACTTTTTTACTTTTATCTTGAATAGGCTTTGTTGCACAAAGATTTCATAACCATATGATTTTAAAAGTTTTGATTATTTTTGATCCAAAATTAAATCTATTTAAATCAGATGCTTACATATTTATGCAACAAAGCCCAATTGATGTAAAATATTAATCCGTAGTGCAATAAAAAAATGCTTAGGCATTTCTTTGTTTTTAATATTTTACAATAAATAATTTAAATATAACATTACAACAAATTAACATTATTAATACTCATAAAAAAAAGACCTCGAAAGGTCTTTCTATCTAATACATATTTTTAATATTATTAATTAGCCCAAAGCTTTTTCAATTTCCGTCTGCAAATCTTCAGGTTTAGTTGTCGGAGCAAAACGGTTTAAGACTTTGCCATCTTTGCCAATTAAAAACTTGGTAAAGTTCCATTTAATTCCATTGCCTAAAATCCCCTTACTGTTATTGGTTAAATAACGGAAAATTGCATGTGCTTCTGGGCCTTTCACATCAATTTTACTAAACATGGGAAAACTGACCCCATAGTTTTTTTGACAAAAACTCCCTATTTGCTCATTGGAGCCAGGGTCTTGCCCGCCAAATTGATTGCATGGAAAACCTAATACCTCAAGACCACGGTCTTTATATTGTTGATACAATTTTTCCAAACCCGCAAATTGTGGGGTAAAACCACATTTGCTGGCTGTATTCACAATCAATAGCACCTTGCCTTCATAATCACTAAAAGCTTTATTTTCTCCGTCTAATAATTCAGCTTCAAACTGATAAATGCTAGTCATGGATAATTTCCCTCATCATTTTTTTCTTGTGTTTTAAGTTCTAATGAAGCTGAGTTGACGCAATAACGCAATCCTGTCGGTTGTGGCCCATCGTCAAAAACATGCCCTAAATGTGCGTCACAATGATGACAAACAATCTCTGTACGTTGCATACCATGTGAACTGTCATGGTGCTCTTCAACTACTCCAGGCTGAATTGGACGATAGAAACTAGGCCAACCACTGCCACTGTCATATTTTGTTTCAGATGAGAATAACGCTGTTCCACAACAACGGCAGCTATACACACCCTCTTGTTTAGTATTCCAATATTTCCCCATGAACGCAGGCTCTGTCCCTTTTTGTCGTGTAATCCGAAACTCCTCTGGTGATAACTCTCTTTGCCATTCTCGGTCTGTTTTATTGAGTTTTCCCATCACTAACTCCTTTAAATCTTTGACATTCAGTGTCATGCTTCAGTACTTCCATATTTACGCTAGAGCTTGCAAAATATCTAGCTAAATTTCAGCATAGATTGTGATATTTCAGTAATCTATATTTTGTTTATCTTAAAATCATTGGATGGAACTATGTCCGTACTTGGTAACACGACTCCACGCGAAATAAAAAAATCATCAAAACTCGAGCATGTATGCTACGACATTCGCGGACCTGTGTTACGAGCGGCCAATGAAATGGAAGAGGCCGGTCATAAAATTATTAAACTGAATATTGGCAACCCCGCCCCATTCGGTTTTGAAGCTCCACAGGAAATTATTAATGATGTTGCATTGAACTTACCCAATGCAATTGGTTATACCGACTCTAAAGGGATTTTTCCTGCGCGTAAGGCCATTTGTCAGTACTATCAGCAAAAAGGCATTTTTGATATGCACGTGAATGACGTGTATATCGGCAATGGTGTGTCTGAACTGATTGTTATGGCGATGCAAGGTTTATTGGACGATGGCGATGAAATGCTGGTGCCAATGCCTGACTATCCATTATGGACAGCCGCGGTGAATTTGTCGGGTGGTACAGCTATTCACTATAAATGTGATGAAGAAAACCACTGGTACCCAGACATTGCCGACATGGAAAGCAAAATCACGCCAAATACACGTGGTATTGTCATCATTAACCCGAATAACCCTACAGGTGCGGTGTATCCACGTCATGTTTTAGAACAAATTGTTGCACTGGCTAAAAAATATGACCTGATTTTATTTGCCGATGAAATTTACGACAAAATCATTTATGACGGTATTGAGCACGTTGCTGTAGCTGCATTGGCAGGTGATCAGCTCTGTATTTCATTCAACGGTTTGTCTAAATCATATCGTATTGCAGGCTTCCGATCAGGCTGGATGGCCATTACAGGCAATAAATCTCGCGCCGCAGACTATATTGAAGGCTTGGACATGCTTGCTTCCATGCGTCTGTGTGCCAACCACCAGGCACAATATGCGATTCAAACAGCATTGGGTGGTTATCAATCTATCAATGACTTGATCCGTCCAGGTGGTCGTTTATATGAACAGCGCAACATTGCTTGGGAAATGCTAAATGAAATTCCAGGCGTGTCATGTGTAAAACCTGAAGGTGCGATGTACTGCTTCCCAAGATTAGATCCAAACGTCTATCCAATTGAAGATGACGAAAAATTAATGTTGGATTTACTTAAAGCCGAAAAAGTACTGTTAGTGCAAGGTACAGGTTTTAACTGGCCTACACCAGACCATTTCCGTGTTGTGTTCTTACCTGCAGAAAATGAATTACGTGAAGCCATGACGCGTTTAGGCCGTTTCTTGGCAAAAATTCGCTAAGTTCGCTGAAACAACTGTTTAGGAATGCCGTGTTGATCACGGCATTTTTTTATGTTCTTAAATAAGCATTACGACCTGATTCACAATGCAAATGAAACAAATATGGCTTATGCTGCCAACATAAAAGCTAAGCTTTTACTCCCTAGCGAAAGCATGCTGTAATAGCAACAAGCAATTAAAATTTTAGGAATTGAGCATGCACTACCAAGTTCATCTTATTGATACACAAAAACCTTCACAAAATTATATTTGGTTGCTTGAAGATTGTGACAGTAAACAAGTGGTAGTAGTCGATCCTACCGATGCCAAACCTGTTGAAGATTTTTGCCAAAGCCATGGCTTAGAGATTGCCCAAATTTGGCTGACACATTGGCATCAAGACCATATTGGTGGTGTACCTGAACTCATTGCAGAACGCAACTTGCCAGTTTATGGCCCACGCGATGAACTGAGTAAGATTCCTTTTATCACCCACCCTTTACAACATCAAGATAAAGTACAGTTTTATGATTTATCTGTAGATGTCATTGCCGTGCCTGGACACACCCTTGGACATATTGTGTATTTTATAGATGATCTAGATGTCTTGTTTTGCGGCGACA
The DNA here is from genome assembly GCF_012371315.1 of Acinetobacter sp. A1. Taxonomy (NCBI): domain Bacteria; kingdom Pseudomonadati; phylum Pseudomonadota; class Gammaproteobacteria; order Moraxellales; family Moraxellaceae; genus Acinetobacter; species Acinetobacter sp. A1. The sequence goes on along the minus strand of NZ_JAAZQY010000050.1, from coordinate 9,343 downwards.
CCTTATTTGCAATGGGGTGTGGACGTGTTTTTGAAGGTACACATCAGCAAATGTACCAATCGCTCAATCGTTTAGCTGCTTTACCACCACGAACCCAAGTGTATTGCACCCACGAATACACCCTTGCCAATGCAAAATTTGCGATGCATGTAGAACCTGAAAATTTGGCAATTCAGGAGCGTTATCAACATATTGAAAACTTGCGTATGTTGAATCAACCGACTTTGCCAAGCAGTATTGAATTGGAACTCGAAACCAATCCATTTTTAAGAGCAGAAAGCGTCCAAGAGTTTCAAAAATTACGTGAATTGAAAGATAATTTTTAAATGGATTTATAAGTCATCTCGATGTTCAATTACACAACACAGATTGCTTATAAAATTTGATGGCTTGCCGCGAACTCATCCAACTGGGTTTGCGTTACCACACGTAAGGCCTGCATTTCATCCACGCGTACTAATAATAAATTTGACAATGCAGGCTGATAACGGCGTGCACTGCCAAAAGGCGTATAAGCCACTTTTGATTGTGAAGAAAACAACAGCCAGTCTTCATGACCGAGCATCACGGCTACAGCCTCTTGCCCCTGTACACGCATATTTTCAACCATACTCATCACTTGCTGTTCAATACTGGGCACTGTCATATTATTCAAATTTAAAATTTCAATCAGGCACCAGTATAAACAAATCCCCACTTATTTACTGCTGCTGCAATGGCTTGCTGTATAAAATCTAATTTCTTATTTTGCCCGTGTTAGTACTTTTAGAACGCCTATCGTTTTGGATAGCGTTAATTACTAACATGAGTAGCACAAAGATAAATGCAAATAATTAACAAAATATTTCCAAGTCATATCTTGGTCAAAAATTTAGGTATTGTATCAACCACCAACTCAAAAATTAATTACTTCAATATCAATTAATTAAAATTCATCATTTTTCATAATCCTTTCCAAACAATGAACTTCGTATTTATTTTACACAAAGCTTTCTAAAAATATCTGCAGAAATACATTTTTGCCCTTTAAAAATTCACGCAATATCCCTATTAATAAATAAATGGATATACAGGAGTTCTCTCGTGAAAAAGGTTGTGAAAGCAAAAAATTTAATTGCGTTTCGTATTTGGTTAGAAAAGTTAGGTTATTCAGTTAAAAACTTAGCAGATGGACACGGTTTTACTTTTAGTTTTCAAAAAGAGTACGGTTTGGTGACCTGTGAACTTTCAGGTAACGCTTTGGCCATGAAATTAGGCGAGGAGTTTGAAGATCACTTAAAAGCTTAATTAAAGCAATAACGGTTGAACTTGATAGGATGCAAAAATTAGAATTTAAACAGATTTAATCAACTCATTTCACTCAATGATCTTGCCCATAACATGCTTATGGGCTTTTTTTATACTTATATGCCCTTTTGCCCTTGTGATGGACTCAAAAAATTTAAGGCAATAAAAAAGCAAGGTCAATGCCTTGCTCTTTAATTTATGGTGGGGACGGAGAGACTCGAACTCTCACACCTCGCGGCGCTGGAACCTAAATCCAGTGCGTCTACCAATTTCGCCACGTCCCCAACATCAGGTACCAACTTAGTGTTGGATTTAATTTGGCAGAGGATCAAGGATTCGAACCTTGACGAACGGTTTTGGAGACCGTCATGCTACCATTACACCAATCCTCTGTAACCTAAAATCAAGTGTACTTGATATTTAAGTGGTGGGGACGGAGAGACTCGAACTCTCACACCTCGCGGCGCTGGAACCTAAATCCAGTGCGTCTACCAATTTCGCCACGTCCCCGATGGCTGTGTATATTATAGAGATCACTTCCTCATGACAAGCCTTTTTTATAAAAAAGCATAATGACTGTTTAAATAAAAAACAAAAAATTGTTTTTTGTTTTTTTCTTAAACATATTCAGCCACTAAGCCATAATTTTAACGCTGAAATATTGGCGCAACGTTGTGAATATTGCTTAGCAAGCATTGCCTTGAGTAAAGGGTAAAAGGCAGTTATGTGCTCAGCTTTATCTAAATTGAATCTTTGACAATGTAAATATGCCCAATCTTGGTAACTACTGGCTTGTAAGCGTTGCTGTGTCAGCCATTCGTAAAAAATTATGCCCAAGGCATAAATATCACTTTGCCTAGTTTTAGGCTGCCCCTGAAATAACTCAGGTGCCATATAACGTGGCGTTGCGGTCAGACGCTGCTGTGGATTATCCGTAATATGCCGTGCTTGTTCGAAGTCCAATAGTTTGATTTTCCCATCAAACTGTACGATATGTTCAGCTTTCAAATCGGCATGAATCCAACCCAAAAGATGCAACTGCTCTACCGCATCAAGCACCTGCCATAATATCGCTTTGGTTTCATCAAGATACTTAGGTAGACCATCCATCTGCAATACAGGCATTGCTTCAGGCAAAATTAACGCCTGCGTATACTCTTGTTGCTGAATATGAATAGGCTCTTGATCCATCAGCACGCACGGCAGTAAAAAAGCATGTTTTGAATGTTGCTGTAGCTGATAAAACTGATATTCACGCCTAAAACCTTCTGCAACAGTAGGATGACTCCCCTGTTGCTGAGCTTTCAGCCAATAAAACTGGTTTTGATATTCAAAACGATATAAATGCCGCCCATACAATAAACTTTGAGGTTTACTGCACAATTCAAACTGTGCAATATCGGCAAGTTGAAAAAAATTAAACAACACTTGCGCCAGTACGTTTCTCTGGAATCGTGTCATTTTGAGCATGCAATAATTCTAGGCAATGTTGCAAAGTTTTGCCTACACGGGCATGCGTTTCAATACTGGAAATTTTTGGCCAAGTTGCCCGCTCACCTTCACGCTGTAAAATTTTGAACAAGTGCGGTTTAGGGTTTTGCAGCATATAACTATAATGACGCAGGTTATAACTTCCAACAATATTGACATCGCCATAATAACGTTGATCGACAATGCCATAACCATGATCTAACAAACGGCGTACAGGTGGCACAGCTCCTGCACGCTCGCGAACAAAGTCCATCACACCACGGCTAATCACTTTCCCCTGTCGGCGGATAATACGTTCTGGCCAACTTAGCATATCTTTACGATAGCGCTTGATATCATCTTGCATGAAAGGAACCACATGCGGGTTCACCTGACTGGCAATGGTGTAATTAATATTATATAAACGCGCCATTTTTTCCTGCGGGAAATCGCTGCGTACACTACCGTCTACCCAACGGGTTTTACCCATATAAGGGGTGTGTTCGCCATCATAACGCTTATTGGTTAATCGCACTGGTGGAAATAAAATGGGCACGGCACAAGATGCAAGCACCGCACTCCACACCAATAAATCCGGTGCAGTAAAACTATTCATAATGCGCGGGTCTTGTGAAGCATCATATGGCGCCACGGCCACATTTATATGTAAACCTGAATTCTGAAAAGCTTCTTCAAAGGTGGTATCCCCTAAGTTTTTAATCAAGAATTTTTTTAAATAATGCACATTGGCAATACCGCCATTCCCTTTCAGAATTTCACGCATTTGCCTAAATTGGAATGCTTCGTGGAAAAAAGATTCTCCACCTAAAATTTGTTTTACATCTTCAGGTTTCGCAATACCCAGCATTGCCGTCATGATAGCGCCTGCACTTGAACCAGACAGCACTTTGGGCATTAAGTCCTGCTCAAGCAAAGCCTTACACACACCCGTATGAAACAGACCTAAAGTCGCACCACCCGAAAACATTAAGGCAGGCTGACCGTACGCAGTTTGACACTGCTCAAAAAAGGCAATTTTTTCAGCACGGGTTAAAGTTTGACACGCTTCTGAAGCCACAAAGGCCAAACTTTTACTGACTTCTTCTACATAATCTTCAATGATTTTTTTGGTACCAACATAAGTGGCAGTAAACAACATAGGATGGGCAATATTGGCAATATCGAAGGTTAAGCCTTCACGTAAAATATAAATCAGGTCACTACTACGTTCTGTCGTGCGGTAACGGCGTAAAAGATTTAATCGATGCGAAATGATTTCTGCATCAAAATATGGCGAACTATTGTCATATTTCCATTCTTGCGCGCCAGATTCTTCATCTATTTTTATGGCAATACTTTTCCACTCTTCATAGGATTCTGCATTTAAAATTTCGCGCTTTAATTTTTTTATACGATAGGCTTGGTGCGGATTAACCTCTTCGGTGAAATCTTTAAATAACATAGCGTCCCTCAATCCGTTGGTTTATTCGCAGCACTACGCTTGCCGATGCCTACTATACACAACAATATCTTAAAAATAATAACATGCGTCAATGACTAAGTAAGTACCGCAATTGGCAAACCTAGGTCAATTGCGCTAGTCTTAAACTGTACTTTTCGCTCTGCAATTATAAAGCTGAACTATCATGGCAAACCTAGATTTACCCGACAACATCTTAATATCACTTTCGCATGTACTCCAACAACTACAGCAAAGCTTACCCGCTTTAAAACTAGAGCCTGATTTTTCAGCAATTGCTTTTAAATGGCAAAACCAGCAGTTAATTGCCATACAGCAACCACGAAAAATGGAATTGGATGACCTAAAAGGCATTGAAAAACAAAAAGAAAAAGTCATTCAAAATACTTTGCAGTTTTTAAATGGCTTACCTGCCAATGATGTCTTGCTGACAGGTTCGCGCGGGACTGGTAAATCTTCTATTGTACGTGCCCTGCTCACCAAGTATGCCGACCAAGGCTTACGCTTAATTGAAATTGAACGTGATGACTTATCTGAACTTCCTGAAATTCAGAAAATCATTCAGCATCGTCCAGAAAAATTTATTGTCTATTGTGATGATTTAGCCTTTAACGCAGAAGATGAAAATTATCGTAGTTTAAAAAGTGTTTTAGATGGTTCATTACAATCAGGTTCAAGTAATTTTATTATTTATGCGACCAGTAACCGCCGCCATCTTTTACCTGAATTTATGCACGAAAATACACCTGTCACCCGTGTTGATGTACCGCAATATACCGAATTGCATCCACAAGAAGCGATTGAGGAAAAAATTTCGCTATCTGACCGTTTCGGTATGTGGTTGTCCTTTTATCCAATGGATCAAAATCTGTATTTGGAAATTGTAGAACACTATTTACAAAAAGCAGCAATGCCAATGACCGCCGAAGTACGTGCAGAAGCATTAAGATGGTGTCAGGCACGTGGACAGCGTTCAGGTCGTGCCGCTTATCAATTTTCTAAACACTGGATTGGTTCACAGCAACTAAAATCTATGTAAAAATTTATGGGTTGCTGCATTTCTTTAGGCAGTAACCCTTGAATTAAAACCCACCGTTATTGACCTTGTTCAGCAGCAATACGTGCCAAAGTTTCTGCATAAAACTCTTCGCCATGCGCTTGCATGGCTTCTACAGTTTGTTCACCCACATAAACTTCTTCTGGGGCAGTTACAGCAATATCGGAAAATGCACCTGAATCATAGGTGATGGCTGTATGACTTGAAGGTGAATAACCATCATTGTTGGATGACATTTCTAAATTTGAATGACTCACCGATGAGGTATTTTGATGAATAGACTCCGCCTGTTCACAAGCGGTTAATAACATTACCCCCATCACACAAGTGATGCAAAATGTATTTTTAAATCGCATTTTATCTCATTAATTTTTTATTAAACATAGACTTAAAATCATAATTTATAATTTAAAACACCACAATTGGACAGGATTCACAGAATTTAGCACTGCTGTCAGTTATTTGCTTTATTTTTAAAAATTTGCAAGATAAGAGCACAAAAAGCTCTGAAACTTATATGCTTAGATTTAAATAATTGGCACAACCTGAAGATAATAAACAATAAATTACAATTGTTTAGCTTGACTTAAAATGGTCAACTTTAGTCAATTTGGTTATTTTTTAGCAAACTTATCACTTAAGATGAAGTCTCTTTAGAACAAACAACGGTTATAAAATAATGTTTAATTTCAAAAATATGTTGCTGACGGTAGCTTTAATCACCACCCTTGCAGGATGTACCCAAGTGAAAACGCAGGAATATTATGCAGAAAACCTAGATGAGGCAAAAAAGGTTTTACAAAAATGTGAAGCCGAAGCCAACAAAGGCAAAGCACTAGAAGGCAAGAAGTTGGAAAACTGCAACAATGCAGGTATGGCTGTTATGAATGGCATGATGCAGGACTTAACCAAAGGCTTAATGGATGCAGTTCGCTAAATCTTCGTTATTGAGCAGAACTTCAATTGCAGTATAAAAAAACAGAGGCTTAATCTTGGCCTCTGTTTTTTTCAACTAAATACTTAACCTGCGGTCGGATTGGTCAATTCTGTCATTGGCCAACGTGGTGTGGTCGTCACAGACAAACCATCTTGCTGTCCTGCCTTTAAACGCTGATAACCTGCAAAAGCAATCATCGCACCATTATCGGTGCATAATGCTGGCTCTGCGTAATATACTGCAGCACGAATCTTCGCTAAATCTGCTTCTAAACGCTCACGTAAACGCGTATTTGCACTTACTCCACCTGCAATCACTAAGCGTTTTAAACGTGTTTGTTTTAAGGCTTTCACTGATTTTTTGACTAGCGTATCCACCACAGCTTCCTGAAAACTAGCTGCAATATCCGCATCACGGTTTTCATCACCTAGTTTTTTCATTTGCACTGAAACTGCAGTTTTTAAACCACTAAATGAAAACTCCAAACCTTGGTGCAACATTGGCCGTGGAAACTCAAATGCCAATGGATTACCTTGTTCCGCCAGTTTGGCAATATTTGGCCCGCCTGGATACGGCAAGCCCATCATTTTTGCGACTTTGTCAAAGGCTTCGCCCGCAGCATCATCAATCGACTCGCCTAACAGTTCATATTGCCCAATACCATAGGCGGCCATGAGCTGAGTATGACCACCCGAAACCAATAACGCTACAAAAGGAAATTCTGGTGGTGTGGCAGACAACAATGGCGCAAGCATGTGCCCTTCCATGTGATGCACACCAATTGCAGGTTTATTTAAGGCAAATGCCAAAGTGCGCCCAAATAATGCGCCTGTCATGAGTGCCCCCATCAAGCCAGGTCCACGAGTATAAGCCACTGCATCAATTTCAGATTTTTTGACCTGACTTTGCTCAAGCAATTGATTCATTAATGGAATAAGTTTACGCACATGGTCACGTGAAGCCAGTTCAGGTACCACTCCGCCATATTCTGCATGCAATTTAATTTGGCTGTACAGCACTTGTCCACGTAAACCTAACTCACTGTCATACAGGGCGAGTCCTGTTTCATCACAAGATGTTTCTAAGCCTAAAACGATCATTAAATTGCCTATAACCTGTATCAATTCTATTGCGAAACCTATTATAGACTTGTGATATGAGATGTAAATGAGTAAAATACTGACCTTCACTTGTGATCGTGGGCAATTTCGCCCAGGTCTTATCCATAACTTAATGAGGATTCTTCATGCCACAAGTTAAATTGAAAGAAGGCGAACCAGTAGACGTAGCTATCCGTCGTTTCAAACGTTCTTGCGAAAAAGCAGGTGTTTTAGCTGACGTACGTAAGCGTGAATTCTACGAAAAACCAACTCAAGAACGTAAGCGCAAAAAAGCTGCTGCTGTTAAACGCTACCAAAAGAAATTGGCGCGTGAATCAGTACGTACTACTCGCCTTTACTAATTAATTTGTGATTGCCTGTCTGGATTAAATAATGACGACTTTAAAAAACCAAATCACTGACGTTTTAAAAGCGACTATGCGCGCGAAAGAAATGGATAAGTTAACGGTAATTCGTAGTCTACAGGCGGCAATTAAGCAAATTGAAGTTGATGAGCGCAAAGAGCTTGACGATACTCAGGTTCTTGCGGTCATTGAGAAACAAATTAAACAACGTAAAGAATCGGTTAAAGCCTTTGAAGGCGCTGGCCGAGAAGATTTAGCTAGTAAGGAACAAGCCGAAATTGAGGTTTTATCTCAATTTCTACCAGAAGCTATGACTGAGGAAGAACTTGATTCCATGATTGCGCAAACAATTGAAGCGCAACAAGCTACTAGCATGAAAGATATGGGTAAGGTGATGAACTCTCTGCGTCCGCTCATAGCCGGGCGCGCCGATCCTGCGCAAGTATCTGCAAAAGTTAAAGCCAAATTAAGCTAAATGACCAAAATCATATTTTTCAAAATATTGATGAACTTGAATTAGTATAGTTATGCTGAAACATTCTGTCTCTCAGGTTCTCTGAGCTGATCTTTAAATTGCATAGTGAATATGCTATATATTCCCATCCCACATTGTTTGATCTTTTTGTTTATCTATCTCTATCATTGACTGGATAAAGTTTATATTGAAGGTTGAAATGCTTTTGCACTCACCTCCAAAACAGCTCATTTTAAATCACACTTTACCTGATATTTATTAAGTAACTGCATTTCTTTAGATGAACTCACCTGCTGAATGACGTCCTGTTTATTAATATTTTGATAACGACGGTCTAAATAAGCACGATTTTCATCGGCTGCCTGATATAAACGATCTACATAACGGCTCACAATACCACAAAACTGCTGTTGCTGCTGTGCACTAAAACCTTGCTGCTGTGGATTTAAGCCACGTAAAAATTGTCGGGTATCTTGCTTATATTGTGCATTAATTTCTTCAACTGCCATCACATATTGCTCCGCACTCGCAGCATAGACCGTCGGTAATAACATCCCCAAAGTTAGGCATAAATAAATATATTTTTTCATTTTCATTCAACAACATCACGCAATTTCGGTTTTATTCTAGCACTGTATGCTCCGTCAAGTACTACTCACACGATGCAATTGTCAGAAAGTTTGGTTTGTATTGTGTGAAAACCTGCTCAGAAGGTTCAGGGATTTGACCTTGCGTCACAGTCCCTAAACGCAAGCGAATAATATCGGGTAAATCAAGTCGATAGGAATAAATTGGACTCCCACATTCCTGACAAAATACTCGCGCCTTATTGGGACTATGAAAATATTCTTTCAGATATTTTAAGCCACGAACCACTTCAAATTTTTCACGAGAAACTGGGCTATTCCAACCTAAAATACCCCCTTGTGCACGACGACAATGCTGGCAAAAGCACAATACTGTTTTTTCAATTTCGGCATGGTAACGATAATACACCGCACCGCATAAACATTGTCCCTCAATCATTTTAAACTCCTTGTATTTATTGTTATTGGTTCAACTTATACCTTTAAAGTTATATTTTTAACTGTCGTTCTGTTCCTTAAAATGTAGTCAAACATAGTCAAGGACTAATTCGCACTCTGTTAATGTCTTGTTGCCAAGCGTGTAAC
>NZ_JAAZQY010000004.1:24520-133899 GCF_012371315.1 Acinetobacter sp. A1 | reverse complement strand
ACCATTAGAGAAATTTGCTCAGCTTGTTGATTATCATAAGACTTTTCAAACTGTCGCACCTCATGTTTGAATTCGCCTTGTTTAATTTTTAAATAAATATAAGATGTATTTTAAATAGATATTTTAATTTAATTTTAAATAAAATTGAGTAATATAGTCGGGAAATAATAATATAAACTTTATTAATTAACTAGGGTTTTAAAACCAAGTAATTTGGTCTATTTAAAATAAATTTATATAATAATGAACAGCTTATAAAATAATTAAAATATTATGTTTAATATATGTTGCATATTAACAGTGATCATGTTTAATATTAATTAAGCGTTAAGATTTTTATTCTAAAGGTGGTTTTAAAATGTTAAAGCAAGTTGCTCTAATTGCATTAATGGGTATGTCTGCTTCTGCAATGGCAGGTCAATGGCAAGTTAAAGTTGGTGGTTCTGTTTTAGCACCTACTACTTCAAGTACAGTACAACAATTAGGTGGTATTGAGGTTGAAGCAGATCATGAATATGCATTTACACCATCTGTAGAATATTTTTTTAATGACAACATTTCTACTGAATTGTTACTTGCTACACCAATTAGTCATACAGTAACGGCTGCGGGTGCAGATGCTGTTAAAATTAAGCATTTACCGCCAACTTTAACAGCTAAATATCACTTTAAAAACTCAACTGGTTTCACGCCATATATCGGTGTGGGTGGTACAGCATTTGTCGCTTGGGATGAAGAGACTACAGGACCATTAGACGCTTTTAAAGTAAAAGTAAAAGAGGACTTTGGTTTTGCAGGTCAAGTTGGTTTTAACTTCCAGCCAGCTGATGCGAAAAACTGGGGTGTGTTCTTTGATGCACGTTATGCACAATTGAGTCCAGAAGTAACTGCTAAAACGGCTGCAGGTGCAACGGCGGCTAAGTTTGATTTAGACATCGATCCAATGGTGTACACCATTGGTTATAGTTACAAATTCTAATAATTGCTAGCTCTTTATAATAATAAAAATCAGCGCAACCCCATCTTTATGATGGGGTTTTTTATTGCAAAAAATAACAAATGTGCAAAATGAAAAGATTGAGCGTATAGGCAATGTTCATTTAAATTTTGAAGAATAAAGTAGAGTATGAAAAATAAGGAAATATCATGTTTATAAAATATAGTTGGATTTTTTGTGCCTGTTTCATGCTCAGTTCATTTAGTCATGCAGCCAGTTTTTCTTGTGAAAAAGCCAAAACACAAACCGAACATGCCATTTGTGAGCACCGCGCTGTGGATGATGCCGATGTGAAAATGGCCACCACCTATCGTATAGTCAGTCGTTTAGTTGCGATGGGTACGCGCTCACAAATTCGTGACGAGCAATTTCGTTGGTTAGAATTACGTGATCGTTGCGGCAGTTCACTATCGTGTTTAACTCAGGTGTATGATCTACGTCAGCAAAAATTGGATGAGCATCTGAATCGTATCTATCAACGCGCACCTTTTTAAATTTTTCTAGATTTAGGCTTGAAAAATCAGGACATCACTCCAATTCATTAACACATCCAACAATAACCATGTTTATGAATTTAAGGAGTGATGAATGAGCGAACATAGCCAAAAACATAGTTTCCAAGCCGAAGTGGCGCAATTATTACATTTGGTGACCCATTCTCTTTATTCCAACCCTGAAATCTTCTTGCGTGAACTTATTTCTAACGCATCAGATGCCTGTGACAAATTACGTTTTGAGGGTATCAATCATCCTGAATATTATGAAAATGATCCTGATTTACGTGTACGTATTCGTCTAGATCAAGAAAACAAAACCCTAACCATTTCAGATAACGGCATTGGTCTAAGCCAACAGGAAGCGATTGATCATTTAGGCACGATTGCAAAATCGGGCACCAAAGACTTTATGTCTAAATTAACAGGTGATCAAAAAGCCGATGCACAATTGATTGGTCAATTTGGTGTGGGTTTCTATTCAGGTTTTATCGTGGCCGATAAAATTACCGTAGAATCGCGCCGTGCAGGCCTTGCTGCAGATGAAGCAGTACGTTGGAGCAGTGCTGGTACAGGTGAATTTGATGTTGAACAAATTCATAAGGCAGAGCGTGGTACTGACATCATTTTACATTTGCGTGATGATGCATTGGATTATTTAGAAAGCTATAAAGTAAAGCAGATTGTGAATAAATATTCTGATCATATTAGCTTGCCAATTCAAATGCAGAAAGAAATCTGGCAGCAAGAAGAAGCTGCTGAGGGAGAAGCACCCAAAGCTGGACAATATGTTAAAACGGATGAATGGGAAGCGATTAACTCGGCCAGTGCCTTATGGACACGTAATAAAAGCGAGATCAGCGAAGAACAGTATATTGAGTTTTATAAAAACTTAAGCCACGATTTTGATGCACCTTTGGCATGGGCGCACAACCGTGTGGAAGGCAGTACGGAATATACCCAGTTGTTGTATGTGCCAAGTAAAGCACCACACAATATTTTTACCCGTGAAGCCAAAGCGGGCATTAAATTATATGTAAAACGTGTCTTTATTATGGATGAGGCAGATAACCTGATTCCAAATTATCTACGCTTTGTGCAAGGTGTGGTTGATAGTGCAGATTTGCCGTTAAATGTCAGTCGTGAACTACTTCAAGAAAGCCGTGATGTGAAAACCATCCGTGAAGGCAATACCCGCCGTGTTCTGAACATGTTGGATAATTTAGCTAAGTCAGAAGATGAAAAAGACCAAGAAAAATTCAAGCAATTCTATCAAGAGTTTGGTTCAGTCTTAAAAGAAGGCTTGGGTGAAGACTTTGGTAATCGTGAGCGTATCCTGAAATTATTGCGTTATGCGACCTCGAATAATGATGAAATGAGTACATCATTGGCAGATTATAAAGCGCGAATGAAAGAAGGCCAAAAAGCAATTTATTATGTAACGGCTGATAGTCTGAATGCTGCTAAACACTCACCGCAACTTGAGTTATTTAAGAAAAAAGGCATTGAAGTGTTGTTAATGGCAGAACGTGTAGATGAATGGGCGATGAATTTTGTCCAAGAGTTTGACGGTACGCCATTGCAAAACGTATCTAAAGGGGCGGTCGATTTAGGTGACCTGCAAGATGCCGAAGAGAAAAAGGCTTTAGATGCGGCAGCGGAACAATTTAAACCAGTGATTGAACAATTGTCTGCATCTTTAAGCGCTAAAACCAAAGAAGTACGTGTAACTACACGTTTGGTAGATTCACCTGCATGTTTGGTAACAGGTGAGGGCGAACTCTCGCCACAATTGATTCGTATGTTGAAAGATGCAGGTCAGCCTGTACCTGAGAGCAAACCAATTTTGGAAATCAATCCTGAGCATCCATTGGTGCAAAAGTTGCAGGCTTCAAATCAGTTTGATGATTTGGCACATGTGATTTTTGATCAGGCTGTGATTGCTGAAGGTGGTTTACCTGAAGACCCTGCTGAATACGTGAAACGCATTAACAGTTTATTATTAAAATAAGTTGTTAAAACGCTGTTTTAAACTTGATTCACTGTGTGGTATGCAGTGAATCAGTGGAAAAGACCAAGCCCTGATGACATCAGGGCTTGGTCTTTTTATGGGAGGCTGTAATATTTTAAGTCATAGATCGTTTAGAAAATTGCCTCTAAACGAACTAAAGCCCCTAAATAATGATTACGATCTTCGCGATCATCATTCAAATAATTGACATCGCCCTGAATAAAGAACCATTCACGTAAAAAAGGTTGGCGCCAAGAAACAAACGGCCCCCAACTGTTTAAACGTAAGTCATCATCATGGTAATAACCCCCCGTATAAACGCCGTAGTTAAAGCGGTTGCCTGCAAAGAATTGGTGTTGTCTAAAGGTGTAGTTATCCCAACGTAAATCATCCTCTTGTGCATCGGCATAAGTCAGGCTGAATTGATTGGATAAAAAGGCATGATCAGGACGCGCATGGATAAGTTCTAAGTTGGTTCTGAGATAGTTTTCGCTGTCGATACCATAACGATAAATTTGTTCGGCATGGAACGAGAAATCATTTTCCAGCGTCCAATCTTTAGAGGCTTTTAAACGCACATAAATATCATCGCCTGAACGCACCCCTAAATCGGCATCAGTCTCGAAAGGCAGACGTTCGGCAAAGTTAGACCAACGTAAGGCTAAAGAGCTGTTATCTTCACGGCTACGTTTACCATCTACTGTTTTGTCTTCAGCATTGGCAGGGTTTTCATTGGTTATGGCGACGTTATTTTGCAATTCGTTATCGAGAGAGTCATCACCAAAAACCACACTGAGTTTCTTTTCAAGCGTGGGTAAATCGATTTTACCTCGAATACGTGGTTTAACCTCATAATCATTATATTTATCCCAACGGCTATCCACTAAAACACGTAACGTAGCAGATGCTGGTTCTTCAGGACTTGGCTCGCCAAACCAGTTGTCAAGTTTATGTGCTGTTTTATCTGCCCAAAGACGAATCTTTTTTTGGCGTTGATCAAACCATGTTAAATGCTCAGTATCAGCTGTGCTGGGTACAATCGGGTCATTGGACTGTTCAGGTAAAATGGTAGGTGTTGCATCCACCCAACGTGGAATAGTGTAATAAAAACTGTTTTTTTCTGCCGAACTTGGTGGAACCACAGGCAGTTCATAAGGTGGTGTTGGTGTAGCTGTATCTACAGTGATTTGGTTAGATTCTTGGGCAAATGTAATGCCAGTAACCCCACTCAAGAGACAGCTTAATATAAAGGGTGAAGTATGCTTTATTCTTGACATTATTTACTGATCTTTAAGCTATTTTCGTTAGTGTTGAAAATCTGTCAGATAAAAGCAAGCCCTAGCTACAAAATCATAATACAAAGGTTTATTTGAGTATCTGTTTTAGTTTTCTTGATGCATTTGAATCGCTTGGCAGAGTTGTAAGGCATCAATGGGTTGTTGTAATTGTGAAATGATTTTTTGAATCATTTGCCAGCTAATACCGTGTTGACGGTCAAGTAGGATATGCGGAACGGCTTGCTCTGTGCGTGAGAGCTGCAAGCGCTTTTGCCCATGAATCAGGCGAATTTTTTGGCGCTCTTTCAATAAAATTAATGGCGTCTGACTTTGTGCTTCACTTTCTTCAAACTGAATAAATTTTGTGGCGTGAACATGTTGTACCGGAATAAAAGGAAAATAATTTTCTTGTTGCCAGACCACTTGTGCAGTATGGCTATAACATTCAAATAAACGATCAAAGTCAAATAAATGAGACTGTAGTTTTTCCCAAGATATTTCACGGACTGCAGCAAGTTCATGTTCAAACTGATCACAAAAACTGCGCATCAGCCGAATGGCCTGCATTTGATCTAAAGCACCAAGCAAGACCACATATTTGACGAATTTCCCATGAAGATCGGTTTGTTCAGCTACATAGACAGCACGAGCCAAAACCTGTTGTTGATCTTCTTCTGGTGTAGACAGATGCACCACTACATCGGCATATTGAGTGAGTTCAGGAACTTCGGGAACAAACACCCGATATAGCTCAGCGGATTCGTTTTGCACTAAGTTTAATGCGGAAATTGGGCAATCATATTGATTTAATTGCAAACTTTTTACTTTATTTGAGCCTGGCTTTACGATTGTTGTAGCTTGAGCAGTACTCAGTAAGGCTGATGTGGTATCAGTGTTATCGTTTGCTTCGCTTACTATTGGTGTCGCAATAACTTGATTTTCAATAGGCTCAAGTGCCATTTCTGGTTGGCTAGCTTCTGTACGCTCTATTTGTAGAGAGTCAGCCTTGGAGACAAGTGTAGGTTCTGTGATCAGATCAAAACTAATCATGTTCTCCGTTGTGCTATTTGTATCTGCTTCTGCCACAGCCACGGTTGGTAGAACTTGTGGTATCTGTTGCTCTGCTGCTTGTAATTGAGCAAGCTGAGTCACTTGGTTGAGTTCAGCATCTGTTTTTAGGCAGTTGTACTGTTGCTGTTGTTCTAACAGCCAGCGATACGTCTGTTCTAAATCTTGAAATTCACTGAGTAATGCGCTGCGATTTTCTGCAGGAATTAACCAAATTTGCCAACCTGTACGGGCGTGATACAGCATCGCCCAGCCAGACTCAGGCTGTTGATACAGTGCAGTTTCCAATTCTTCAACTTGAGTAAAAAACCCACGGAAAGACTGTGCATATAAGCTTTGTTGTGCAAATTCCTGTGCCGTCTGAATAGGATCAAGCTGTGTTTTAAATGCGAGCAATTGTTTTTGAAAAATAGGTTCATCACAGCGCATAAAAATTTCTTTGATGCGTGTTTTAGCTTTGGCAGTTTCGTACAGACTTAATTTTTTAAGTGATAACGCACTGGTTAAATCATGTAATTCTTTAATAAGCAGTGATTTTTCTAATGTATTCATAGATGCACACTTAAATATGTTGTTGCGCTTTTTCTAAATAGCTGGCTAAGACGATATTCAAGGCCAACTCGATCAGTTTATATTCAGCCGATTGTGGTTGAGGATAGCGCTTGGCTAACTCAACCAAATGATTCACATCAATGTCTTGTGGTGAAATTTTCTTTTGTATAAGTGCTTGAAGTTGTTGCATAGGCATTGGCTAAAGCAATGAAAACAAATCAGTTTAATTATAGGCATTTAATAAAAAAATACATGCAAAAAATTGTCAGCTTTTGTGCTTTTTTTGACATTATTGACAAAAAGTGCGGTGTTTCTATAACAAATATTGAAAATTTTCTGAGACTAAATGCAAAGCATGGCTTTAAAAAGCCAATTTGAACTTAAATAGGTTGAGATTTAACTTATATTCAGTTTGAAAGCAGCTCTCTTTTATTTCACTCAGCAAATAAAAAAAGCAGCTGATGACAGCTGCTTTTTTGGGAGAGAAAAGAATGGGAGATAAAATGGTGTGTTACGTCATGCAGTAACTAGAAAACTTAGGTTACTTTCTTGTCTGCTGTTTCTGAGGCTGCTGCTTCAGAAGCAACGGTTTCAGTCGCAGCTTTTTTTGTAGGAAAATCGGGTACATGTACAATTTGAGCTGAAACATTTGTAGCCATAGCCAAAATTGAAACCACTAAAACAGATTTAAGCATATTCATGAGAATGTCCATTCAACATTTCTATGTCTATACATAGAAAGGGGAGATGAGGGAGATAAAGTGAAATAAAAAATTCACATGAATCATAACAAAGTTTTAAATATACAAAATGATCGTTTCGGCAATTTTTATAAAAATAATAATATAAAACAATGTATTAGAGTTTTAACTCTAGTTTTTTGTGCTACTTTAAGTGATTGAGATATTAACAAAATTCGATTTTAAGCAAATGTAATAACAGAAAATTTATGTCAATTTTTGGCACTGTGAAAACATGTAATGTTTTGGCTGTGATTGGTTAAACAGTAGCAAAAATGCTGCATTTTTATTCTATGATGAAATTCCAATAACGATAAAGGACAGTGAGACCATCATGGCAATTGCAAAAGTAGTAGAAGTGAATTCAAGTAGTGCAAAAAGTTTTGAAGATGCCATTCAGACAGGCATCGCCAAAGTGACGGAAACGGTTAAGAATGTCCAAGGTGCTTGGATTAATGAACAAAAAGTGGTGATTAAAGACAATAAAATTACTGAATATCGTGTAAATTTAAAAATTAGCTTTTTGGTTGAATAATTTTTAAATAACTTGAAAGCACAAAAAAATCCTGTTTCGGGATTTTTTTGTAGGTCTAAATATTTAGTAATAGCGCTATTTAGCATAGCCTATATTTCATTACTTAAGCTTTAGGCTCAGGCAAATCACACTGTTCACTATCACAGCTTGCAGCATCTTCAATCTCTAGATCTTGTGCTGATTCTAAGGTTTTTTGCATGACTTGCATAAACACTTCACGAGGTTGAGCACCAGCCAAAGCAATGCGTTGATCAAATACAAAGAATGGTACACCCGTCACTTTCAATTGATCACGAGCAACTTCTTGGTCAAATTTAACAAAATCTGCATAATCATCTGAATTGAGCACATCATCCACTTCTACAGGATTTAGACCAATTCGTGCTGCCACATCTTCCAGTGTTTCACGCTCACCAATAGCAAGACCTTGCGTCATATAACTATAGAAAAACGCTTCCTTGGCTTCATTGCCCAAGCCCTTACTTTGCGCCAAATGCACCAAGCGATGTGCGTTAAAGGTATTGCCTGAATTGGCATTTTCCCATTGAAAGTCAATGCCTTCAGCTTTGGCCATTTCTGCAATATTGCGTTGCATGTCTTCAACTTCGGCTACAGTACGGCCATATTTTTGTGCCAAGCGTTCAGAATTGGAAACTTCCTGACGTGGTGGGGCATCTGGGTCGAGTTCAAAACTGTGCCAATGCACTTCTAATTCCACACCTGCCTCTTGAGCTGCAGCTTCTAAACGTTTTTTCCCGATGTAGCAAAAAGGGCAAACAATATCTGACCAAATATCAACGCGCATGAAAAATCTCAAATTCTATTTTTTACTAAGATGGGGATGCTGTACAAAATTTAAAGCAGTAAGTTCAAGGAAACTTGTTTTTGAGTGTCTGGTCAAATAGAAATTGGTATATTCCAATAGCTTAGTAATAAAATAAGTATGAAATCTATACAAATGTGATGGGCTTCACGGTAAGATAAAGCAAATATTAAAAATAAGAGGGCACTCATGCGACGGATAGTGCTAATCATTGGATGTGTAACGGTTATTATTTTTGGGTGGATGTTTTATCAATACAGCAGTCAGCAAGAACAAGTGACGCAATTACACGCCTATCAAAACGTGATTTATGAAAAAGCTGAACAGATTTTTGTACAGGCACAGGATTGGTCTAAACCGATTCAGATTAATGTGCAAGACTCACGCTTAGAGGGGGATTATCAGGTCATGGCCAATTTTGTGCTGAGCCACATGGTACAAAGTGCTGAAGCCAGAAATAGCTATTTGCGTGAACTCAAAGCTTTAAATTGGGATCAGTTTTTAGATCCACAGCGTTTGGCTGAAGATAAAAAACAGGACTATGCCGACACCGAAGCCATGCTGGCACAAGTACGTGCTATGGTGGAGTTGTATCAGGAGCATTTAGAACAACATGAAGCAATGGCATTGGAGCAAATTGAAGCCTTGCCCATTGAAAACAGTTTACGCCGTCATTTGGCAGAATCCTTAATTGAAAGCCGCCATAATGATCAGGGGCATGCTTTGTATGAGTTGGAAAAACAGAACTTGGGCAAAGCTTATGTGTTATTTTCCATTTTAAAAAATAATAAATGGGAGCTGAAAAATAAGACTTTCATGTTTTATGAAGATGCACCATTAAAAGAATTTAATACGGTTTATCAAGAAATTGTGCAGTTAAATCACCAAATGCAGCAAATCAGTCAGCATCATCAACGTGCTTTGAAAGCCAAGTTATAGTGCAGTTGCTTTAAACACTTACATCAAATTGTCAAAAGAATGTCATCTGCTGTTCAACTGTCTTGCCTAGACTGAGCCTGTTGATTTAACAGCTTGGTATAGGCAGGTTTGAGATGAACAACATTCAAGTTTTTGATGACATTCAACAACTGTATTTACAATTTCTAGAAAATAGAAACTACCCTAAACTCGAAAACTTAAATAATTGGGGAAAAAACCGTTTCTTTTTCAATCAGCACTTTCATTTGATTGAAGACTGGCATCAAACTGAACAAATCGTGATTGAATTTAATCAGCAATATTACTGTCTAGATACAGGCAGTGCGCCAGACTTTATGGATAAAGACCGTTATATGACTTGGTTGATGGGGGAGTTGCTGATTTAGTTGCGTGATCAAGCATTTATATTCAAATATAACTATGCAAAAGAATAAAATCTTAAAATTATAAATTCTGAAAACAATAAAATAAAAATCCCCGCATATTGCGAGGATTTTTTATTGCTTAAAACAAATTACACACGTTCAATAATGGTCGCGATACCTTGACCAAGACCGATACACATAGTCGCAAGACCAATTTGCGTATCTTGTTGTTCCATCACGTTTAACAGCGTAGTGGTAATACGTGCACCTGAACAACCCAATGGGTGACCGAGTGCAATTGCACCACCGTTCAAGTTCACAAGGTCTTGCTTGTCATAAATGCCTAAGCCTTTCAGTACAGACAAACCTTGTGCAGCAAATGCTTCGTTTAATTCAAAAGTTTGAATGTCTGCAATTGACAAGCCAGCGCGTTTAAGCGCTTTTTGTGTTGCAGGTACTGGACCATAACCCATGATTGCTGCATCACAGCCTGCAACTGCCATAGAGCGAATCACAGCACGTGGTTTTAAACCTAAAGCTTGTGCACGTTCAGCAGACATCAGCAGCATAGCAGATGCACCATCAGACAAGGCTGAAGATGTTGCCGCAGTTACTGTACCGCCTTTCGGATCAAATACAGGGCGTAACGCTTGGAATGCTTCAAGGTTGGCATCAGGACGAATTACTTCGTCGATGTCGCAAAGCTGTTTAAAGCCGTTTGCATCATGGCCTTCAATGCCAATGATTTCGTTTTTAAAACGACCTTCCTGCGTTGCAGCCCAAGCACGGCGGTGAGATTCCACACCAAACGCATCTTGTTCTTCACGCGAAATACCGTTCATACGACCTAACATTTCAGCAGTTAAGCCCATCATGTTAGATGCTTTGGCATAGTGCTTAGATGCAGCAGGGTTGATGTCGATACCGTGCATCATGCCTACGTGGCCCATGTGCTCTACACCACCAATGATGAAAATATCACCTTGATTGGTTGCAATTTGTGCCGCAGCCGTGTGGATGGCTTGCATTGAAGAGCCGCACAGACGGTTTACAGTTTGACCTGCAACAGTTTTTGGAAGATCAGCCAATAACGCAATATTACGGCCAATGTTCATGCCTTGTTCTAGGGTTTGGTTGACACAGCCCCAGATCACATCTTCAACTTCGTTAACATCAAACTGGTTACGAGCAACTAAAGCACGAACCAATTCAGCCGATAGGCTGTCAGCACGTACATTGCGGAACATACCGTTTTTGGTTTTACCCATTGCTGAACGTACGCCATCAACGATGACAACGTCACGTGGATTTAAAGTAGCCATTCACGTTGCTCCTTAACCGTAGAATTTTTTGTTGTTAGCAGCCATGTCACGCAACATTTGTGGCGCTTCATAAGCTTTTCCTAAGTGTGCATATTTGTCGCAAAGCGCAACGTATTCAGCAACACCTGTTTGGTCGATGTAACGGCATGGACCACCGCGGAATGGAGGGAAACCTACACCCATAATCATCGCCATATCTGCTTCAGATGGTGTTGCCACAATGTTGTCTTCTAAGCAACGAACAGTTTCGTTACAGAAAGCCAGCATCATACGGTCAATGATTTCTTGTGCATCAAATTCACGTTTTTCAGCAGTTGCAACAGATGCCACAAGCTCGTATGCAGTTGGATCAACCACTTTGGCTTTTTTACCTTTGCGGTCCAATTCATATTTGTAGAAACCAACGTCATTCTTTTGACCAAGACGTTTGTTTTCGTACATGACTTGGATTGAGCCTTTATAGTCAGGCTTCATGCGGTCAGGGAAACCTTCAGCCATAACTTCTGCACCGTGAACGCCCGTGTCAATACCGACCACGTCCATTAAGTATGCAGGGCCCATTGGCCAGCCGAATTTTTCCATGACTTTGTCGACTTGTTGGAAGTCTGCGCCATCTTTAAGTAATAAGTCGAATGCACCGAAGTAAGGGAACAATACGCGGTTCACCAAGAAGCCTGGGCAGTCGTTTACAACAATTGGTGTTTTACCCATTTTTTGAGCAAGAACAACAGTGGTAGCAATCGCTTCAGCAGAAGTTTTTTCACCACGGATTACTTCAACCAATGGCATCATGTGCACTGGGTTAAAGAAGTGCATACCGACGAAGTTTTCAGGACGCTCTAGGTTTTCAGCCAAACGCGTGATTGAAATGGTCGATGTATTCGATGCAATAATCGTGTTTTCACGTACTTTAGATTCAGTTTCTTTCAGTACAATGCCTTTGATTTTTGGATTTTCCGTCACAGCTTCAATCACGATATCCACTTCTTTAAACTCGTCGTAGCTTAAAGTTGGGCGGATGCGTGCCAAAGTTTCACCCATTTTTGCAGGGGTTAACTTTTTACGTTCAACTTGTTTGGTCAATAAGCCATTGGCTTCTTTCATACCCAAAGCAAGTTGAGGATTACCAATGTCTTTCATGATGATTGGTGTACCTTTGCTTGCCGCTTGGTAAGCAATACCACCACCCATGATACCTGCGCCTAGCACAGCCGCTTGGTTGACAGGGTGTGCACCTTTTTCATATTTCTTAGAAGTTTTCTTCACCACTTGGTCGTTGATGAATAAACCAATCAACGCACCTGCTTGTGGTGTTACAGCCGCTTTAGCAAAGCCTTCAGCTTCAGCTTTAAGTGCTTCGTTACGTGGTAAACTTGCACCGGCTTGTAAAGAATCAAGCATCAATTTTGGCGCAGGGTATTGTGCAGGGTTTGCTTTTGCCAGTACCGCACCTTTTGCTGTGTTGAACGCCATCATTTGTTCAAGTGGGTTCAATTTAACTGGGTCTAATTTTTCCTGACGCTTTGCTTTCCAGTCCAAACGACCTGCAATGGCTTGTTTAACCAAGTCAAGCGCAGCATCTTGCAATTTGTCTGCAGCAACTACGGCATCTACAGCACCATCTTTGAGTGCAGCATCTGGACGTTTAGGGTTCGCCATTGCCATCCATTCAACGGCATTGTCGATACCAATAACGCGGCTTAAACGTACCGTACCACCAAAGCCTGGGAAAATACCCAGTTTAATTTCTGGTAAGCCCACTTGTGCTTGGTCAGACATTACACGGTAGTCACATACCAAACACATTTCAAAGCCACCGCCCAATGCCATACCATTGATCGCAGCAACTTTAGGAATGTCTAAATCTTCAAAAGCATTGAAGATGTCGTGAACAGGCAATGCCCAATCCACAATGGCTTGTTCGCCTTGAGCGAAGTTTGCACCAAATTCGGTGATGTCTGCACCTACGATGAAGGTCGATTTAGCTGAAGTGACAATTAAACCTTTTACTTCGCTGTTTGCTTTAACAGCTTCAATCGCAGCTTTAAAGTCTTCAATCGTTGCACGGTTAAATTTGTTGACCGACTCACCTTGTAAGTCAAAGCGGAATTCTGCAATTCCGTCCGAAAGCATTTGGACGGTAATGGCATTGCCAGCGTGGATCATGCCTGATCTCCTTTATTTTGGAGGACTTCTAAGTTGATGTTATGAAGCGTGTGCGATAGTCCTGCACACATATATGCCTCGCTAATCTTACGATAACTATATCGAAAAAAAATATAGCAAGTTGTATCAAGCCGTGACGCAAGGGTCATGATTTTTATCGCAGCATTGAATTGCTTTTTGACCTAATTTTAAAACTGTTTTTTTAAAGTTCTATGAAAGTGTTTGTTTTCTATTTTATTTTTAATTTTGAACAGTTGCAGGTGAATCCTTGAAAAGCTTAAAAATAATACAGTATTGCGATGCTATTTTCGGCAGAAAAGTCAATTCACGGTAATTCCAGCAAAACTTTGAGCAGTATCTGTAGAAAAAATTAGCAGCTGCAATGCTGTGTTCTATTTTTGGACATGACCGCTTGCGGCAAATTGGCTAAAATATTCGGCATTTTAAATTTTGAGTTGTGTTCAACAACTTTGGTTGTTCTATGTTGAAGTGGATTATTTTGGCGATTTTTATCGCTTCAGCGTTGTATATTCAACAGCGTGGTAAGGTGCGTCATAGTTTTTATCGTCAGTTCTTTGACCATTCTACGATTTTGGCACCGATTAACTATTTAATGTATCTGTTTTCAAAAGTGCCGAATCGACCGTATATCGACACGCAGTACTTTCAAGATTTAAAAGTACTGGATGAAAATTGGGAAATGATTCGTGATGAAGCCAAGGCTCTGTATGAGCAGGGTGGCATTAAAGCCTCAAGTACCTACGATGACTTGGGTTTTAACTCATTCTTTAAAACAGGCTGGAAGCGTTTTTATTTAAAATGGTATGACTCGGCACACCCATCTGCAGCAGAATTATGCCCAAAAACCACAGCTTTATTAAAAACCTTGCCAAGTATTAAAGCAGCCATGTTTACCGAGCTTGCACCCGACAGTCGCTTGGTGCGTCATCGTGACCCGTACGCAGGTTCGTTACGTTATCATTTGGGACTGATGACACCAAATGATGAGCGCTGCTTTATTGATGTAGATGGTGAGCGCTATTCATGGCGTGATGGTGAAAGTGTGGTGTTTGATGAAACCTATATTCACTATGCCGAAAATGGCACTGATCAAAACCGTATTATTTTCTTTGCCGATGTTGAGCGTCCGTTAAAATCACGCTTGATGCAAAAGTTTAATCACTGGTTTGGTAAGAATGTCATGACTGCAGCCAGTTCTCCGAATGAAGCAGGTGACCAAACGGGCGGCTTAAATAAAGTCTTTGGTTATGTTTACCAAGTACGATTAAAAGCCAAAGCCTTAAAGGCCAGAAATAGCCGTCTGTATTACTTCCTAAAATGGTTTTTGATGTTAGGTATTTTCTTCCTGATTTTTATTCGTCCTTATCTGTTTTAAATCATCACAACGCCTTTCGGGGCGTTTTTTTATGGCATTTTTCCATAATTTCAGTTTCAGGCTTCAATTTCACGCTGCTTTTATGTATAGAATGAAGCAACTTAGGGGAAAATTTATGCAAACGTTTCGTTCTAAAAAAGATTGGTGGGTCTTGGCCTTTGTGATTTGTATGTCAGGCTTATTAATTCAATTATTGCTGACCATGTATGCCAAAGGCACGATGCCTGCATTTCCAGTACATACGGGGGTATATATCATCACAATTTTTGTGTTGTGGTGGCCTATTTTTAATACTCGCTATCAGGTCGATGCAGAACGCTTGCAGATTCGCTGTATGTTTTTAAAGTGGGATATTCCACGTGCCAATATTCAGAAAATATCTAAAACCAATAATTCTGTGGCATCACCCGCCTTATCTTTAAAACGTTTAAAAATTGATTATGTGCAAGCAGGGCAGCCAAAATTTGTATTGGTTTCACCTAAAGATCAAGCCAAGTTTAGTCAGGCATTGGGCATAGAAATTACTGACTAATCTGCAAAATTTGAAAGCATCGCCCATACATATCACGGCATATAAGTGTCAAAGCATTGAGGATGAGCATTATCATCCTCAACCAAAGATCAATCTATTTGAATGTGTAATGCGCCTGCATTGCAATCCAGACATAGCTCTGTCCGTTCAGGATAGCTTAAAAAATACAACGCTAAAATAGGTTCTAGCTCGGTACGGATTTTGCGCCCCAAATGCCGAGCGCCGTAACGAATATCATGCCCTTGATAAAAATATGCTTTGGCAGCAGCCGTCAGCTGAACTTGGCGCTGTTGATGTTGCAGGCGACGGTTTAATTTTTCCAACTCAATTTCAACCAGTTGTGGCAAAGCATCGGCAGATACAGCCTGATAATGCAAACTGCGGTCAATTCGATTTAAAAATTCAGGGTCAAATCTGCGTTGCATGACTTTTTCAATGATCCGTTGAGTTGGCATGCGTGTTAGGCACAGTTGCTGTAATTTTTGCGGCAACAAATTTAGTTTATCCAAGTATTGCTGTGCCGCCTGTGCCCCCACATTGCTGGTCATAAAAATCATGCAATTGCGAAAGTCGATGGTTTTGGTGCCTGCAGTTAGGGTCAGTTTGCCTGTATCTAACACATTCATTAAGCCACGAAGCACTTCAGTTGAAGCTTTTTCCAGCTCATCAAATAGCATAATGCCTGGACGGGTATGTGAGCCTGCAATGGCAGTTTCGTCAAATAAACTGTGTCCTTCTTTGGAGCCGACATAACCGGGTGGTGCACCTGTCAGTGCTGCAGCATAATGTTCCTGCGCCAAGGTATTCATATCGATACGGCAGAAAGCATCGGGACGGCCGTAAATGGCTTCGGCTATCAGGCGTACTGTTTCAGTTTTTCCCACACCTGTTGGGCCAAGCATTAAGGTCACAGAAAGTGGTCGTTCTGTACTGGAAAAATCGGCCTTGACCACATACAGCATTTTTTCAATTTCATTCAGTGTAGCATCTTGTCCAATAATCCGCTGACGCAACAACTGCATGACGTGTGCAGGTTCAAAATGAAAGCGTGGTTGACCAATCAGGCGATCTTTTTCAGAGTTGTGTAGATTAGGACGGGTGGGTTTGGAGGTTGCGGGTTGAATGATATGTAGGCCGTGTTGCGTGGTCGTCATCCTGCACCTTTATTTTGCTGACAAGATGCCTGAGCATAGCAAACCTTGAGTTGTGAACTAATCGCTTTTAGCACTGAGCTGATTGTTTTTGTGGATAGATCCTGCAATCTGCTACAGGATAAAGCTTGAAAAAGTCAGCTGAAGCATCACATCATGTAGACAATGCAGCGATTATAGGATGACTCGTGAACCCAAACGCACGTGAGCATATTGAGAAAATTTTGGCAAACATGACCCAGTTGCCTGGCGTGTACCGTATGTTGGGTAAAGACGGAGAGTTGTTGTATGTGGGCAAAGCCAAAAACTTAAAAAATCGTGTGTCGAGTTATTTTATTAAGACCATTGAGCATCCGAAAACACAAGCCTTGGTTGCACGTATTTATGATATTGAAACTTTGGTGGTGCGTTCGGAAACTGAGGCCTTATTGCTTGAACAAAATCTGATTAAGCTGCATCGCCCACCGTACAATATTATGCTGCGTGATGATAAGTCTTATGTTTACATTTTTGTCTCGGCAGATCAGCCATACCCACGTATTGCCAGTGGACGTGGCAAAGGCAAGCATCAGGTCGGGAAATTCTTTGGGCCTTATCCGAGTGCCTATAATGCCCGTGATACTTTGGTGGTGTTACAAAAGTTGTTTAATGTGCGGCAGTGCGAAAACAGTTATTTTGCCCAGCGGCAGCGCCCATGTTTGCAATATCAGATCAAGCGATGTTCGGCGCCGTGTGTGGGACTGATTTCACCCGAAGAATATAAAGAAGATGTCAATAATTCGATACGTTTTTTACAGGGCGACAGTAAAGAGCTGAATCAGCAATTGATTAGCAAAATGGAAGCCGCTGCCGAAGCATTGGAGTTTGAAAAAGCGGTCTTTTACCGTGACCGTATGGCATTGCTACGTGATGTGCAGGCACAGCAAGCCATTTATAAGCTCAAAGGTGAGGCCGATATTATTGCCATTGCACATCAGGCAGGGGTGACCTGCGTGCAAATTATGCATGTACGAAATGGCAAAATGCTGGGTGGGAAAAGTTATTTTCCAGACATGCTAGGTGATGATTTAGGGCAAATGCTGGCCGACTTTATTGCCAACTTTTACTTTCAGGTGGCCGATGAAATTCCTGCTGAATTGATTGTGAATGTGGATGTAGCAGATTGCAAAGAGTTAGAACAAGCCTTACAGCAACACTTCGATAAAAAAGTCCAGATTAAGCATAAGGTGCGTGAAACCCGTGCCGAGTGGCAAGAGCTGGCAGAAATGAATGTGCAGCATGCCATTAAAGGTAAATTGGCCAATCACTTTGAATTAAACGAGCGTTTTTATCAGCTTGAGCAAGTGGTTGGCCGGCCTATTGATCGGATTGAATGTTTTGATATTTCACACACTATGGGCGAAGACACAGTGGCATCTTGTGTGGTGTTTGACAGTGGTGGCATTCGCAAACGTGATTATCGACAATTTTCCATTCAGGATATTCAGGCGGGAGATGATTATGCCGCCATGCGTCAAGCGCTGACTCGTCGTTATAAAAAAGCCATGTTGCCCGATTTATTGCTGATTGATGGCGGCAAAGGGCAGTTGAATATGGCGATGGAAGTCATGCAGGAATTAGGGCTAGATGCCTTTATGATAGGGGTGTCTAAAGGTGAAGGACGTAAACCCGGGTTAGAAACCCTGCATTTTACCGATGGCAATAAAATTCAGTTGCCTGAAGACCATAAAGCCTTGCATCTGATTCAGCAGGTACGTGATGAAGCACACCGTTTTGCGATTACCAAACACCGTGCCAAACGTGATAAAAAGCGTGGTTCATCGGTACTAGAAGTGATTCCGGGTTTAGGGCCAAAACGTCGTCGTGATTTGCTCACGCATTTTGGTGGCATCCAAGGGGTACTTAAAGCCTCTGAAAAAGAGCTGACCTTAGTGCCAGGACTGGGCGAGGTGATGGCACGTACTATTTATAAAGTGCTGCATGAGTGATGGTTTTATCCATAAAAGCAGTATTTCTGCAAAGGTAAATAGCAAAAAAGCGCATTGACTCTGCCGTCATTGAACATTCACATCCAATCGAAACGCTGTAATATCGACAACATCATCGCTTAAGGAAAAACCATGTCGTTGCTACAGACCTATCAGGCCATTGCCGAACAAGAATGGATCGATATTCCGCAGGGTTGGTTACAAGGACGCACCATTTATGGTGGGTTGGTGGCAGGCTTGATGATGCAAAAAGCTCAGTATTGTATTGCTGATCCTGAAAAGCGCTTACTCAGTAGCAGCGTGACTTTTGTTGGACCTGTACAACAAGGTCGGGCACGTCTTACAGCTGAAATTCTGCGGCAGGGTAAGTCAGTCACTAGCATTGAGGTGCGTTTGTGGCAGGATGATGCCGTACAAAGCATTTTGATTGCCAGTTTTGGCGTAGCACGTGAATCTAGTATTGTGGTGCAGCAAGAACGTACTGCACCAAACTTTGCACCTGTCAGTGAATTACCCGTCACGCAGCATCACCCCCTAGCACCTGAGTGTTTTCAGCAAATGGATTTGGTCTGGGCAGAAGGGCAATATCCATTCAGTGCCAGCCATAAACCTGATTTTGCAGGGTGGATGCGCTTTAAGCCTGAACAGCACAGCAATCGCGCCATGAATATTGCAGATTTAATGGTGGCATTTGATATGTGGCCACCTGGGGTATTGCCGATGTTTAGTCAACTTGCACCTGCCAGCTCTTTGACGTGGCATGTAACCTATGTCAATCCTTTGCAAAATCAGTTACATGACTGGATGAAATATAAAGTATTTACCGATCATGCCAGTCATGGTTATGCCACCGAATACGCACACCTTTGGGATGAGCAGAATCGTTTGATTGCAATTGCCCGACAGACCATCACCGTGTTTGCCTAGTGACACATTCTGCCATTTCGTATAAAGTGAAGCCTATTCACGATGACAAATCCTCAAAAAACTTGTGAATGAACAGCGTATAGAGGGGAAACATTG
This sequence comes from Acinetobacter sp. A1, assembly GCF_012371315.1. Taxonomy (NCBI): domain Bacteria; kingdom Pseudomonadati; phylum Pseudomonadota; class Gammaproteobacteria; order Moraxellales; family Moraxellaceae; genus Acinetobacter; species Acinetobacter sp. A1. Next base: position 114,520 of record NZ_JAAZQY010000004.1, on the reverse strand, counting down.
GCGGTGTCTATGACAACAGGTCGTATCCTGAACATTCCAAATATATTAACTTTGGCTCGAATCGCCTTGATTCCTGTATTTTTGTTGGTGGCTTATTGGCCGCCTGCAATGGGCGTAAATGGTTACGATGGCGGTATGACACGTCATATTCTGCTGACTTCTATTTTTGTGATCGCTGCTGTTACAGATTGGTTTGATGGCTATTTGGCACGTTCTTTAAATCAGACTTCTGCATTTGGGCGTTTCCTAGACCCTGTAGCAGATAAACTGATGGTGGCTGCGGCATTGATTGTGTTGGTGCAATGGCAACCCACTATTTCTATGGCTTTTGCTGCGATTGTAATTATTTCTCGTGAAATTACTGTATCTGCATTGCGTGAGTGGATGGCCGAATTGGGCGCACGTACAAGTGTGGCCGTGTCTACTGTAGGTAAATACAAAACTGCATTTCAAATGATTGCAATTTCAGTATTTTTATTGAACTGGCAACCTTTAGAAATGTTGGCGTATTTACTGCTTTATACCGCTGTGATTTTAACGCTTTGGTCGATGTTTATTTACTTAAAAGCCGCTTGGCCTTATTTGAAACAGCCTTAAAGCAGGCTTTACACAGAGCTTCCTCATAAAAAAGTGCTTCTATCCTGAAGCACTTTTTATTAGCTATGAGTTTCTTCTTCGGCATCGTCTTCAAAGGTTTTGGCAATTTTTTCAATATTTAAGCTCTTTGCCATCGCATCAAAAATTTCTTTATAGACCCCATTTTGATGATAAAGCGTGTCATGTTCACCATGTTCTGCAATTCTGCCCTCCTTCATGACATAGGTGTAATCGGCATCAATAATTTGCGATAAGCTGTGTGAAATGATGATAACCGTACGTCCCTGTTTGATTTCATCCAGACTTTGCTTGATTTGTTCAGTTGCAATAGCGTCCAGACTTGCAGTGGGTTCATCTAAAAAAATAATTGGCGGATTTTTAAGGAACATTCGAGCCAAGGCAATCCGTTGTTGCTGACCACCAGAAAGCATCAGGGCATCTGCATCATAAGTCTGTGGCAATTGTAAAATTTGTTCGTGAATAGAGGCTTTTTTGGCAGCCTGCATAACATCTTCTAAACTGGCATCGGTTTTACCATAACGAATATTTTCAAAAATAGAGCCTTGGAAAATATGATTCTTTTGTAAGACCAAGCCAATATGATCACGTAAATACTGGGTGTCGATCTGTTGTATGTCTATTCCATCGAGTTGAATCGTACCATTTTGCGGTTCATAGAATTTATCTAATAAACTGATCAGGGTCGATTTTCCCGCCCCAGACAAGCCCACCAAAGCAGTAATTTTATTGGGCTGTATCTGCATCTGAATATCTTTTAATGCATGATGTCCATTGGGGTAAAAAAAGTTAATGTTTTTGAGGTCAAACTGCCCACGAATGACAGGCTTTTGTGTACCACTTGGCTCAATTTCATCATCGGCTTCCAGAATTTGGAAGAAGCTTTCTGAATAGATCATGGCGTCATTCACTTCATCATAAATACGATGCAATGAACGGATTGGGGCAGAAACATTGCTAAACAGCAACACGTGATACATGATCATGCCGATGCTCATTTGCCCATCCAAGACAAAATAAGCCGTTAAAATAATGATCAGCACCACCCCAATTTGTTCAATAAAGCTTTTGAGACCATCAAATAAAAAACTGGTTTGGCGGGTTTGCATTTGGTTATGCGTGAGTGTTTTTTGCAGCGTGAGCTGTTTTTCTGCCTCTATACTTTCTCGGTTAAAGGATTTGATTACGGTAATCGAGTTAATGATGCTGAGAATCCCTTGGCTTTTTTTCTCACGTCCATCACGCAAATTACGTCGCCAACTGCCTAACTTTTGCGCTTGCAGATAGGTCAGCCAAAAATAAATCGGAACAATAATCGTGGCGACTAAACCTACATACATATTGGCATAGTACATCAAGCCTAAGGCCACGAATGCACTGGTAAATAGCGGTAAAATATCAATAAAGAAAATTTGGACTAAGCGGGTGAGTGAGCCAATCCCTCGGTCTATACGTGTTTGTAATTTGCCTGCTTGGTTGTTGTCTTGATTAAAAAAAGCCAAACGGTAACGTAAAAACTTTTCAATAATGCCTTGAGCTAAATCTTGTGAGACAAAAATGCGTAGTTTTTCACCGTAAAACTTCTGCCCAAATTGCACAAAGGCATTGATGATTTCTTTGCCCAGTAAAATTGCTGAAATGGTGATTAAGATATGCCAGCCTGCCGCAAGTCCTTGTCCTGCTTCAATTAAGGCATTAATGCTATCGACTGCATATTGTAAAGTGAGTGCATTGACTTGGGCGGTGAATGAGCCAATTAAGGTCAAAATCAGGGTTGCGACCACCAACATTCGGTAGGGACGAACAAAGGGACGTAATTTCTGAAACAAATTCCATAAATTCATAAGCTGTTATTTTTATAAGCAGGTTTGCTTTAAGTCTAAGGATGAAGCCATCTACTCACAAGCCAAGATCCTGTATCATTTTGTGTGCAATCTTTCGTTTAACTTTTCAGTTAGATGCTAAACAAAGCTAATTACTGGAATTGCCATGAATCTGGAATTGTTTGCACCTGAACGATGTGACAATGTGTTGCCTTACGATGGTATTGTTCAGGATTATGGCGTAGTGCTAAGTGCAGAGCATAGCGCACGTTATTTGGAATATTTTTTACAGCATTTGGCATGGCAAGCCGATGAAGGCCTGCTATTTGGTCAGTATTATCGGACACAGCGCCAAGTGGCATGGTATGGCGATGAACAGTATCAATATCGGTATCCGGGTGCTTTAAAGCAAGCTCATGTTTGGCAACCTGCTTTGTGGCGACTAAAACAGCAAGTTGAGCGTTGGGTGGGGCATCCCTTTAATTCGTGTTTGGCAAATTTATATCAAGATGGTACGCAGGGCTTGGGGTGGCATAGTGACGATGAGCCAAATTTAGGAAAAAATGCCGTTATTGCTTCATTGAGTTTTGGCGCAACCCGTAAGTTCAGTTTTAAGCATAAACGTACGGCAAATAAAGTGGAGCTTTTATTGCAGAGTGGTCAGTTGCTGGTGATGCGAGGACAAACACAGCAGCATTGGAAACATGCTTTAATTAAATCGAGTAAAATTTTACAACCCAGAATGAATCTCACTTTTCGTTATTTTCATAGCATTTCTAAATAAGATCATCCTTAGATTAAAATTTTGCCACGCTATTCCTAGTTCACATCTAGGCTTAAATCTGTATTCAGAGTTTCAACCTGTTTTTCAATTTGTTGGGCATTATCCTGCAAAATTTCAATCAACTTTTGCAAATTCACAAATTCAAAACGGTTTTTTGAAGCCAGCAACGTTAAGGCATAAGGTGCGTCTTTAGATGAAAAGCGAATCGGGACAGACAAACCTGCAATTTCTGCACTCAGTTCGCCGTTCGAAAAATAATAGCCTTGTTTTTTAATTTTGCGCATCTGTTGCAAAAAGTCGTCTTCATTCTGTGCAAAGTTGACCTGTGCCAATTCAGCAGAAAAACGCTGGTAATAGTCTAAAATTTTTTGCTTGGGCAAGTGCGCCATAATAATTTTAGGGGATGAGCCAACATAGACAGGACGTGGACAACCACGACCATACGAGAGTAATGGTGTGTCTTTGAAAATTTCATGGTGCACATCAATACACGAATCTTGATTGAGCTGGGTCAGCAAACAGCAAAACTCGGTGCGTTCTGCAATTTTTTTCATAAACGGTGTGCTGATGGTGACCAATGGGTCTGTGGTGCGGGAAATATAATCTAATACCGCAATTTTGGGCCCAAGGGTGTAATCCCCAGATGTACCACTCATGCGTTGCAGTAGTTCTGCAGACACCAATTCTTTTAAATAGCGATAACTGGTGGGCTTAGATAAACCGAGTTCTGCACTAATGGTATCGACATTAATCACAGGACGAGAGGTCGAAAATAAGTCTAAGACCGTGAGAATCTTGCCAAAGCTAGACAGTGCCATGCGGATTTACTCATTCACACCAAAAGAATGATGTTACTTTATATCAAAAAATAGCCGAACAAATAGACTTTTTACAGATGGCTTTAGCCATTCCAGCGATCAATGCTGTTTTGGGACTAGCCTTTAAGGATTGATTGCCTGCGGATCGCGATACCAGCTTTCAATCAACAAGGCTGCAGCAATACTATCTGCCGCTAATTTTTTGCCCCGACCTTGTGCTTGATAGTGTTCAAGTTCATCACGTGCTTCACGTGTGGTCAGACGCTCATCGACCATAAACGTTTGAATATTAGTTTGGTGACGCAGACGTTTGGCAAACTTTCGTGCACGGGTAGATAGCTCAGACTCGCTATCATCCATATTTAAAGGCAGACCCACCAAAAATAAGTTGGGTTGATGTTGTTGCACAATTTTAAGCAGGGCATCCCATTGCGGAATGCCATCTTTCATCGGGAACAGAGCCAAAGGGCTGGCACTTTCAATCAGAGATTGCCCCACCGCCATGCCCATTTTTTGTGTACCAAAATCAAAGGCCATAATGCTCTGTGCTGATGATGTTTCAGGCATGACCAATCTCTGAAGATAACCAAGTGCGGTCTACGCCCATTTTCCGATAGGCAGCATCCCAGCGGTCGTCATAGGGTAAATTAAAAATCAAGTCCATGTCCGATTCGCAAATTAGCCAGTCGCCTCGCGCAATTTCCTGTTCAAGTTGTTGTTTGCCCCAACTGGCATAGCCTAGCGCAATTTGATAGCGACCTACGCCTTCGTTGTGGGCAATCGCATCTAAAATATCTTTAGAGGTGGTAATACAGACGTTTTCACCCACTGCAATAGATGAATGCCAAGTTGGCTGACCAGTGTGTAAAACAAAACCTGCCTCAGGTCGCAATGGGCCACCTTGTAAAACTTCGTGAGGATGCACATTATCGGCGTCTATATCTAAATCATTCAGTAATTCCTTGATCTGAATGCCAGAAGGACGGTTGATAATAATGCCTTGCGCACCATCTTCATCATGACGAGCCAAATAAATAACGGTATTTGCAAAAAAATCGTCATTCATATCGGGCGGGGCAATGAGACAGCGATGCGTCAGATATTGTTTGGTCACCTAAGCAATTCTCCTTAAAAACAGTTGCTTCTAGAAAAAACCTATTCCTTTAGGGTACACGTTACTTGAGCTTTGCGATTTCACCAAGCTCTTTTTGTGACAGAGTTGGTTTTTTAAGCCTGTTGAAACTTCAACTGACGTAATTGTTTGGCATGTTGCAAGGTGGTATCGCTAATTTCAACACCACCCGTCATGCGTGCCAGTTCTAAAATACGTTCGTCTTCTTCTAATTCAACTATGGTGCTGCTGGCAGGGTCAGTTTGACGCTTTTTCACCAAAAGATGTTGATCGGATTGTGCTGCCACTTGTGCCTGATGGGTAATACATAAAATCTGTACATGTTGTGCCAAACCTGCCAATAAACGCCCGACAATTTCCGCAGTACCACCACTGATGCCGACATCAATCTCATCAAAAACCAAGACTTCGGCTTCGGTTTTTTCGGCATTCATGACTTGCATCACCAAGGCAATACGCGATAACTCACCACCAGAAGCTACACGTGCTAAGGGTTGAGCTGGAATACCTTTATTGGCGGTAAATAGCAATTGAATAAAGCTTAAGCCTTCGGCGGAAACTTGCTCCAGAGGTTCAAATTTAAATTCAAAATGTGCCTCAGGCAGTGCCAATTGTTTGACTTGCTCAGTCAGTTGTTTGGCCAATGGAGCGGCTGCCTCACGACGAATATCATCTAAATGCTGAGCTTTGGCTAAAAAGTCCTGATGCGCCACTTCAACTTGTTCTGCCAAAGTTTCAGGGTCTTCCAATTCATGCAGTGCAGTGAGTTCGGCTTGCCATGCTTCGTATTCCTGTTTAAGCAATTCAGGTTGAGTACGATACTTGCGTGCTAAACGATGGAAAACCTCAAGTTTCTGATTGAGTTCTTCCATACGCTCTGGGTCAAAACTTTGACGGTCAATAAATTGGCGCAAGTTTGCGGTTGCATCATCCAATTCACTTTGCGCATTGAGCAGTGAATTATAGATTTCAGACAGTTGCTCACTTCGCCCTGCATGTGATTCCAAACGTCGAATAATAGATGCAATTTCTTGGGTGATATTCGGTTCAGCTTCATCTAGTGCATTTAGGCTGTAACTACAATCTTGCATGATATGTTCATGGTGGCTTAGACGATCAAATTCTTGTTCAATCTCTTTGTAATCTAATTGCACCAAGTCTTCGAGTTCTTCCAACTGTAAATTCAGCGTTTCCATGCGTTGTTTACGGGTGGCTTGCGCATCCAGTGCGGCTTGATGCTGACGAATATTTTTTTGCCAAGTGCTATAGGCATCACGTACCGCTTGAGCGGGTGCGTAAAAATTATAATAACGATCGAGCCAATGCTTTGGATAAGGCGGCTCAAGCAATTGTTGTTGGCTATGCTGACTATACAATTGTACCAGCAAGCGCCCAATTTCTTTCAGCTCTGCCAAACTGCTTGGACGACCATTAATCCAAGCCTTGCTGCGTCCTGTGGCAAAAATCACACGTCGTAAATGGATTTCTCCGGACTCGTCTGCTAACTCATGTTCTTTGAGCCATAGTGCTTCGGGGCTGTGTTCCTGATAGCTAAAGCTGGCAGTTACATCAGCCTTATCTGCACCAAAACGTACATAATTGGTATCGGTACGTTCACCTAAACAGGCAGAAAGCGCATCTAAAAGTAAGGATTTACCTGCACCAGTTTCCCCAGTTAGGACGTTAAACCCAGTTTCAATATCCAAGGCTAGGTGATCGGCAAGGGCAAAGTTAATCAGTGTTAAGTGAGTCAGCATAAACGCATCCAAGCTGCGAAAAGTGGCAGTTAAAAAGAGTCAAGTTTTTTGATATGCCACATTGCGGCTGTTATTTTCAATCAAAGCATCTTCGAGTCTATTTAATTCTAGCTTAAATTACAGCGCAAACAACAAAAAATGCAGCAAAGTCCAGATCATTTCATCTTATGGTCATTGAATCAGGGCATGCTTTACTTGGGGAGTTTTAAGTGCAGTTTGAGCGGGGAAGATGTGCCTGTCTAGGCAGAATGGGTGAACTACTTCACATTCAGCTTTAGCACTTTAGTCGCGGGAGCTTGGTGCATATTTGTGGATAGGAGCGGCAAGACCTTAGACAGCATGTATAGCGTGCTCTGCATTGTCTGGGGGATGGTCAACTTTACGCTAGCCCCTTTGTAAACACAGATTGATTAGTTCTGAGGACAGAATTAAACTACATCAGTCAAAAATATAAAAACGCGTTACCTGGAGATTACGCATGTCAGCTCAGTTTGATCATGTATCAGTTGTAAAAAAATCGAATGTCTATTTTGGTGGGCTATGCATCAGTCATACTGTGCAGTTTGAAGACGGCACCAAAAAAACATTAGGGGTGATTTTACCGACCGAACAAGCCTTAACTTTTGAAACGCATGTGCCTGAACGCATGGAAATTATTTCTGGTGAATGTCGTGTGAAAATTGCAGACAGCGAAGAAAGTGAATTGTTCCGTGCAGGTCAGTCATTCTATGTGCAAGGTAGCAGCCGCTTTACCATCGAAACTGACGATGTTTTAGATTACGTGTGTCATTTCGAAGGTTAATCAAGAGTAGGGTATTTTACATTCTCAACACAGTTTGCCTGTCAAATAATCAGAGAAATTGAGTTAAGAAATTTTCCCCTGAATCGGTTAAACTAGCTCTATTGAAATCCTGTAAAGTCAGCTTTGCAGGATTTTTCGTTTTCGCTGTTTTATTGGTGCATTAATTTAGAGGTCGTTCATGGCAAAACCTGAATATTATTATGGCGTTCACTCGGTGGAGTCATTATTGGAGCTTGAGCCAGAGCGTGTTTTAACTCTATTTACCTTAAAAGGGCGTGATGATCAGCGTTTGCAAAAAATTCTGGAACTGGCAGAGCCATTTGGCATTAGTGTGCAAAAAGCCAGTCGTGACAGTTTAGAAAAATTAGCAGGTCTACCTTTTCACCAAGGGGTGGTGGCGGCAGTACGCCCACATCCAAGCTTGAATGAAAAAGACTTAGATAGTTTGCTGCTAGCGGACGCTCAGCCATTACTTTTAGCGCTCGATCAAGTGACTGATCCACATAATTTAGGCGCCTGTATTCGTACGGCTGCCGCAATGGGCGTTGCTGCAGTGATTGTGCCACGCGATCGTTCTGCAAGTTTGACCCCAACTGCACGCAAAGTGGCTGCGGGTGGTGCAGAAAAAGTCAAATTTATTCAAGTCACCAATTTGGCCCGTACTTTGGCTCATTTGAAACAAGAGTTTAATGTGCGTGTGGTGGGTACCATGTTGGATGAAAAAGCCTTACCAATTCAGCAGTTCGATTTTACCGGTACTGCGGTATGTGTGGTGATGGGAGCAGAAGATACAGGTTTACGCCCAATAACCCAGTCACAATGCGATCAAACCGTATTTATTCCTATGGCAGGCAATTTGCAAAGTTTAAATGTCAGTGTTGCAACGGGAATGGCACTTTATGAAGCCTGTCGCCAGCGCCAAGCCTAAGTACAGATGCTGGATTTTTTATTGGATTGATGCTTTAACATAGTGATTCATTTATCTCCCCAAAAGCAGGGCTATGCCTTGGTATTGGTCACCATGTGTATTTGGGGTGGTTTTACCTTAACCGCACGGCTAAATGCACAATGGCAGATCAGTGCTTGGGATATTACTGCCTTACGTTTTGCCTTGGCTTTTTGTATTTTAATGCCGATCTTAATCTGGAAAAAAGATACGGCATTTTTATGGAAAAAACAGCCATTTATTTTGGCAATGATTGGTGGGGTGGGTTATTGCCTGACCGCCTATAGTGCATTTCATTATGTCCCTGCCGCACATGCCGCTATCTTTCTGAATGGTTGTATTCCTGTCTGTACAGCTATTGCCGCTTGGGTGTTGTTCCGTATTCCATTTGATCGACATACTTGGATCAGCATTGCGATTATGCTTACCGCAATTGCCAGTATGAGTGTGTTGATGTATCAAGAAACAGGTGTCGCATTCGGTTTGGGGGATGGCTTGTTTTTCATCAGTGCGATCTGGTGGGGCATCTTTACTGTTTTACTTAGACAATGGAAGCTCTCAGCATGGCATGCCATGGCAGGTGTAGCAATCTGGTCGGCAATCGTTTATGTGCCAATCTACCTCCTGTTTTTCCCAAAACAACTTGGCGCACCCGAACCCATGCATTTATTGCTACAAACCATTTTTCATGGTGTATTCGTCGTGATTATTGCCACCTTAACGTATGTTGAAGCAATTAAGCGTTTAGGTGCATTTAAAGCGGGTAGTGTTGTGACTTTGGCGCCATTTATTGCCGCCATTCTTGCAGTACCGTTGTTGGGTGAGCCTCTGAGCCTGGCAATTTTGTGTGGTTTATTGGGGATGGGGATTGGCGCGTTGCAACCTTGGCGTTGGTGGGCTAGACCTGATAGCTTAAAAGCACAACTAGAGCAGCAAAAAACACACACAGATTAGTGTGAGGATTGATTGGCTCGAGTTAAATACTGTTGGTGTAATACCTCCAGTTTGCTATACAAATGATCTAAATGCCCATCATTCAGCACAATATCATTGGCCAAGCGCTGTTTTTCAGCACGTGGCATTTGTGCCTGAATAATTTTATGAATTTGTTCAACCGTTTGACCATCTCGTTGAGATGCTCGATGAATTTGTAATGCTTCGGTCGCATCAATGAGTAAAGTGTGTTGCGTCAGTTGATGTTGATTGGTTTCAAAGAGCAATGGTGAAACTAAAATCACATATGGGCTGTTGGCCTGCTGCAATTGCTGAATAATTGACTCACGAATTGCAGGATGAGTAATTTTTTCCAAGGCTTGGCGGGCGCTCGGTTCTTTGAAAATATGTTCACGTAAGGCACGGCGGTCAAGTTCGCCATTTTCAAGTAAAACCCAGTCACCAAATTGTTGTTGAATTTGGGTCAGTGCGGGTTGTCCTTTTTGTACCACTTCTCGTGCGACAACATCAGCATCGACCACGTGAATGCCTTGGGTCTCAAACCATGCACTGGCTGCAGATTTACCGCTGCCAATTCCTCCCGTTAGACCCAAAACAAAACGCATGTGCTGTCCTTATTGTCCTAAATAAACTTTCATGATTTGCTCGCCCCATAAAAAGGCAATCCAGCCTGCAATTGCAATATAAGGGCCAAATGCAAAAGGTTGGTTCTCTTTACGGATTTTTAGCAGAATAATGCCAATAATAGCGCCAACCAAAGAAGATAAAAGCACAATCAGCGGCAACATCATTGGACCCATCCAAGCGCCTAAGGCTGCAAGGAGTTTAAAGTCGCCATAGCCCATGCCTTCTTTGCCTGTAATAATTTTAAACAGGTAATACACTACCCATAAGCATAAGAAACCAATGACATAACCCCAAATAGCAGAGGTAGGTGAGGTGTAGATGGCATAACTGTTGATCGCTAAACCCAATGCAGCCAAAGGCAGGGTATAGCGATCTGGCAAGAGTTGAGTGTCGAAATCAATAAAGGTGAGGGCAATTAAGATATAGGTCAGTAGCAAGCCGAACAGCATTTGCACAGTTGGACCAAATACTGTAACCACAATCAACGCACAAACTGCGGTTAAAACTTCAATCAGTGGATATCGCGCACTGATAGGGTTTTGACAGTGCCCACATTTGCCACGTAAAACTAACCAGCTCAGGACAGGAATATTTTGATACCAACGAATAGGCGTATGACATTTAGGGCAAGTCGAGGCAGGTTTGCTTAGCGTGATTTTGCTTTCATCAATAATAGCTTGTTCTGGATGTAACAGCATTTGGCAGTCTGTACGCCATTCCTGCTCCATCATTTTGGGTGTGCGGTAAATGACCACATTCAAAAAACTGCCAATACATAAACTAAAAAGTCCAACTGCGATATACAAAGCAGTTGGATTTTGAATGAAATACGCGATTAATTCTTGCATTAAACCACAGAACCCATTTGGAAGATTGGAAGGTACATGGCCACAACCAAACCACCGACTAAAATACCTAACACAGACATAATCAGAGGTTCCATCATCGAGGTTAAACCATCTACTGCGTTATCTACTTCGTTTTCATAGTGGGTTGCGACTTTATCTAACATGGCATCGAGTGCACCAGACTCTTCACCAATCGCCACCATTTGCACGGCCATCGCTGGGAATTTATTGGTAACGCGCATGGCGAATTGTAGTTGCTGACCTGTGGCGACATCTTCACGAATTTTCATGACCGCTTCTTCATAGACCACGTTGTTGGTTGCACCTGCAGTTGATTCCAAAGCATCAATTAATGGTACACCCGCAGCGAAGGTCGTGGCTAAGGTACGGCTATAACGTGCAATAATGGCTTTATAGACCAAATCACCAAAAATAGGTGCTTTGAGTGCAGCTTTGTCCAAGAAATCACGGAATTTTTTACTCCGTTTTTTAGCTTCGAGGAAACCTGCAATAATGACACCAATTACAATAATCAGCAGGAACCAATATTTCTGCATCCATTGTGACATGTTTACCACCATTTTAGTGAAGGCAGGTAAGTCTGCACCAAAAGAGCTAAACAATTCTTCAAACACAGGAACAACTTTTACCATCAAAATAATGGTCACAATCACAGCCACTACAATGACCGTTGCAGGGTATTTCATGGCTTTTTTGATTTTTTGTTTTAACAATTCGCTCTTTTCTTTATAGATCGCAACACGATCTAGCATAGTTTCCAGCGCACCTGATTGTTCACCAGATTCCACTAAAGAGCAGAATAAGTTGTCAAAATATTGAGGATATTTACGCAATGCACCAGCAAAGGTATTCCCGCCTTCAACCTCGCCTTTAATGCCCAGTACCACTTCACGCATGGCAGGGTTTTCTAGACCTTCGGCAACAATTTCAAAGCTTTGTACCAAAGGCACACCTGCTTTCATCATCGTGGCAAGCTGACGCGTGAAAATCGTGATGTCGAGCGTTGACACCCGTTTTTTCATTAAGCCATCAAGAATATTCTTTTTCTTTTGGCGAATGGTCTTGATGGTAATTCCTTGTTTACGCAATGTGACTTTTGCCAAAGCCATATTACGCGCTGGAATTTCCCCTTTAAGCTTAGCCCCTTTGCGGTCAATCCCCTCATAAACGAAGGTGGGCATCATCTGTGCTTTTTTGACAGCCATGCGTATTTATCCTTATTTTAAATATTACATCTATTCACTGGTCACACGATTGACTTCTTGAAGTGAAGTCACCCCCTGCATGACCTTAAGTAACCCCGAGCGACGTAGATTGTTAAACCCCAATTTTGCTGATGCTTCAGCAATTTGGATGGCATTGCCATCCTCCATAATAAGTTTGGAAATTTCTGGTGTGACTTTCATCACTTCATAAATACCGACACGTCCTTTGTAGCCTTCACGACATTCAGCACAGCCAACTGGTTGGTAGACCTGAAACTCTGGATTGTTCAAGTCGGCTTCTGTAAAACCCATTTCCAATAAGCTTTGTTTTGGAATATCTGACGGTGTTTTGCAATACGAGCATAGGCGTCGAGCCAGACGCTGTGCAATCACCATATTGACTGAAGTCGCAATGTTAAAGGATGGTACTCCCATGTTGCGTAAACGGGTTAAAGTTTCTGGTGCACTGTTGGTATGCAGTGTTGACATCACCATGTGACCCGTTTGTGCTGCTTTAATTGCAATTTCTGCTGTTTCTAAGTCACGAATCTCACCCACCATAACAATGTCAGGGTCTTGACGTAAGAATGATTTCAGCGCTGCAGCAAAGGTCAGACCAACTTTATTGTTGACGTTAACCTGATTGATCCCTTCAAGGTTAATTTCCACAGGGTCTTCGGCAGTGGAAATGTTGGTGTCTTCTCGGTTTAGAATGTTTAAACCTGTATAGAGCGATACCGTTTTACCCGAACCTGTTGGACCTGTGATCAGTAACATACCTTGCGGTTTGTCCAGAGCTTCCATAAACAAAGCTTTTTGTTCAGGCTCATAACCCAAGGCATCAATCCCAAGCATGGCGCTAGATGGATCTAAAATACGCAGTACAATTTTTTCACCGAACAAGGTTGGCAAGGAGTTAACACGGAAGTCGATGGATTTATTCTTAGACAGTTTAAGTTTAATACGACCATCTTGCGGCACACGTTTTTCAGAAATATCCATTTGCGACATGACTTTCAAGCGTGATGCCATACGATTGGCTAACTGTAATGGTGGATTGGCAATTTGACGTAACACCCCATCGACACGGTAACGCACGCGATAGGTTTTTTCATAGGGTTCAAAGTGTAAGTCCGAGGCACCCATACGAATCGCATCAATCAGTAATTTATTGATGTATTTGACGATAGGGGATTCATCGCCCTGTGGCTCATCTTCTGTGGCTTGTTCTTGTTCGTTGTCGCCTTCGTCAAAGTTGAGTTCAAAGTCATCATCTTCAAACTCAAAAGCAGATTCACCTGCGAAGTTCTGCTCAATCAGTTTGGCCAGTTTGTCATGTTCAACCACAATTGCTTCAACATTCATTTTACTGTTGAAACGAATCGCATCCATCGCTTCGATATTGGTTGGGTTACTGGTCGCAACGTAAAGTAAATTATTACGTTTAAAAATAGGCAGTAGGCAATATTTGCTGAACAGCTTTTCATCGATGCCTTCACGCACAATCAAAGCGGAATCATAGACACCTAAGTCAAAAATAGGTTCACCAAATTCATTGGAAATTTTTTCAGCAATCAGCAAAGGTGAAATATTCAGGTTCTGAATGAGATAGGGAACAATGTCAATTTTTTCTTTTTGTGCAGAGGCAATCGCAGTTTGCATGTTTTCAGCAGAAACGAGCCCATCTTCGACCAAACGCCGAATAAAACCTGTGAATCTAGGTGTAGCTTGTTGTACTGACATTCCCCAACGTCCTCAAATTTAAGATTGTTTATAATTGGTATCGTAAAATTATACTTTTGTTGCATAAAAATACCATATCTGAAAGTGCTGTCACCACCTAAGTATCGCTTAAAAGCATGAACCAGTTACATTAATCTGTTAAAAAAATTGTAAGTCTTGCCCTGAAAAGATACTTCATGCTGAGCTTTGATGCAAAGCTTGCACAAAAAACTCAGCAGAAATGTGATTTGCGTGTAGAATGTGCGCGATTAAATGAATTGTTTTTGTAGGTTATTCTATGTCGGCTACGACGATTAAGCCTTGGGTGGTTGGCAATTGGAAGATGAATCCGATGCATGCCGACGCTCAGCAACTTATTTCTGAATTTAAAACATTATTACAAGAAAGTCCTGTAGATGCTGAAAAGTGTCATTTGGGTGTTGCCCCTGTAACGTTGGCATTAGCGCAAACGCAGGAGGCATTGGCTGATGCAGTGCGTCCTGTTTATACCGTAGCGCAAGACCTTTCACGTATTGCAGGCTTGGGGGCTTACACAGGTGAGGTGAGTGCAGAATTACTTAAAGATAGCCAGGTTGAATATGTGTTGGTCGGACATTCTGAACGCCGCGAGCTGTTTGCAGAAACACCAGCCATTTTGAATGAAAAAGTAAAAAATGCCTTGCAGGCGGGGTTGACTGTTATTTACTGCGTTGGCGAAAGTTTGGAACAGCGTGAAAATGGTCAGGCAGAGCAGGTGGTATTACAGCAAATTTGTGATATCGCTGCAGTGGTTGAAGCAGAACAATGGCAGAAAATTGTAATTGCTTATGAGCCAATTTGGGCTATTGGTACGGGTAAAACAGCATCTCCTGAAGATGCTCAAGCCATGCATGCTAAAATTCGTGAAGGTTTAAGCCAAATAACTAGTTTTGCCGTGACTTTACCGATTTTATATGGTGGTAGTGTAAAACCAGAAAATGCCGTAGAGTTAGCAGCTTGCCCAGACATTAATGGTGCCTTGGTGGGTGGTGCATCACTGAATGCAGCATCGTTCCATCACATTGCACAAGCCTTTGCAAATACACAATAATGAGGAGTTCAGCATGCAAACATTTGTGCTGGTAGTACATATTATCTTGGCCATTTTAATGATTGGACTAATTTTGGTTCAACATGGTAAAGGTGCAGATGCGGGCGCTTCTTTTGGTGGCGGTGGTGCTGCAACTGTATTTGGTGCTTCGGGTTCGGGTAACTTCTTGACCCGTTTGACCGCAATTTTAACGGCATTATTTTTTGCCACCAGTTTAACTTTGGCTGTCTTTGCCAAGAAACAAACGACAGGTGCATATAGTTTGCAGACCGTACAAAATACTGTACCAGCACAACCTGTATCGCCTGAAACTTCACCAACTGCGCCTAAAAGCGCTGAATAATTTTATTTAGCACTTTCTTTTTGCGCATGATGCGACTAGAATGCGTCACAGCTGCGGTGGTGGTGGAATTGGTAGACACGCTACCTTGAGGTGGTAGTGCTTTCGGGCGTGGGGGTTCAAGTCCCCCCTTCCGCACCAACTTGTAATCCAGAACATAAGTTGGTGTGAGCAGCAAATCTGTTGATGCGGGATGGAGCAGTCTGGTAGCTCGTCGGGCTCATAACCCGAAGGTCGTTGGTTCAAATCCAGCTCCCGCTACCATTTTTAATGGTTTGGTATTGCTATTCATAAAATGAGATGCTCGCTTGTCGGACTTAGCTTTTTATAACTTAGCGGAGGTGGTTTTGTTTAATCCGAGCTCCCGTTACCAATCAAATCTTAAGTTTAATTGCAAATAAACTTAGGCAACTTAATTTAAAGTTGAGATGAATTTTTGCATATTGTTGCGGGATGGAGCAGTCTGGTAGCTCGTCGGGCTCATAACCCGAAGGTCGTTGGTTCAAATCCAGCTCCCGCTACCAAAATTTAAAGTAGTAAGGTTTAGTTGTAAAGTGTTGTAGCTCGTCGGGCTCAGCTTTTATAACTTGGCGAAGGTTGTTGGTTCAAATCCAGCTCCCGCTACCAAGATTTAAAAGTGTAATAAGCCTTAAGCTTGTTAGACTTAACTGATTAAGGTGCAACTTAGTCAGGCAAAGATGCTAAGTTTGATTGAAAACTTATTCATTTTTGTATATAATTTTTGCACGTTGATGCGGGATGGAGCAGTCTGGTAGCTCGTCGGGCTCATAACCCGAAGGTCGTTGGTTCAAATCCAGCTCCCGCTACCATTTTTGAAAGTATGGTAACGCTATTAATTAATAAGTCACTACTCAAGCATGACTTTAAATATTTAGCGAAGATACTTGGTTCAGACCCAGTTTCCATTACCAAATTTCTTAAGAGGCTCACAACAAGGTGGGCCTTTTTGCACAGTGGACATTGGTTTTGCTGTGTAAGAATAGGGGCGATTACGCCCTTTTTTATTGGCTATCGTGTAGTGTCGATACAAGCCGTGCGCGGCCTAAAGTCAAAGTGTCATGTTTCACTACTACTATAGTTTGTATGAATGTGTAGTGGTCAAATAAGACCATTGAACCGCAGCAGAATGACGAGAGTAAATGAAGCTATCAAATAAAACTCAAGCACTTCAGGACTTAATTGCGCCAGCAGTGCAAGCATGTGATGTGGATCTTTGGGGAATCGAATTTATTCCACAAGGTAAGCGTTCTTTATTGCGTATTTATATCGACAAAGCGGTCGATGAAAATGCTGAACCTGTCTTAAATGAAGATGGTGAGTTAGAGCAAGGCCGTGGTATTGGTGTGCAAGACTGCGTGCGTGTGACTCAGCAAGTCGGCGCAATGTTGGATGTGCATGACCCAATTTCAGGTGAATATGCACTTGAAGTATCCTCTCCTGGTTGGGATCGTCCGTTTTTCCAACTTGAGCAGTTGCCTGCTTATATTGGGCAAACTGTCGCGTTACGTTTGATCAGTGCTGTAGATAACCGTCGTAAATTTCAAGCGAAATTGGTTGCGGTAGATCTAGAAAATGAAACCATTCAGGTTGAAGTTGAAAAGCAGCAAGTATTGGAGATTGATAGTCACAATATTGATAAAGCAAACCTGATCTACCAAGATTAATCAAATTAATAAGAATCTGAACGAATAGGTGACTTATGGCACGTGAAATTCTTACCGTCGTTGAAACGGTTAGTAACGAAAAAGGTGTAAGTCGTGAGGCAATTTTTGAGGCGCTTGAACAGGCTCTTGTTGCTGCGACGAAAAAGAAATTCTACGAAGGCACAAACTCAGAAGAAGCACGTTTGCGTGTGGAAATTGATCGTAAAACAGGTGACTACCGCACTTTCCGTCAATGGGAAGTTGTGGCAGATGAAGATCATGAAATGCCTGCATGCCAAGATGCGATTTCTGATCTAGACCCTGCACAATGGTCAATTGGTGATATTCGCGAACTTGAGGTTGAGTCGATTGACTTCGGTCGTATTGCAGCACAAATCGCTAAACAAGTGATTGTGCAAAAAATTCGTGAAGCAGAACGTGCATTGGTTGCAGATGCTTATGAAGCCAAAGTAGGCGAGCTGATTTACGGTGAAGTGAAAAAGCAAACCAAAGATGGTTTTATTATTGATTTAGGTGACAACGCAGAAGCGTATTTGGCGCGTGAAGAAATGATTGCCAAAGAAATTTTGCGTCCTAAGCAACGTGTGAATGCAATTTTGTACAACGTAAACCGTGAAGGTCGTGGTGCACAATTATTGTTGTCACGTGCTAAGCCTGAAATGCTGATTGCTTTGATGAAGAAAGAAATTCCAGAAATTTCTGAAGAAATCATCGAAATTAAAGCAGCAGCGCGTCAGCCGGGTGTACGTGCAAAAATTGCCGTAAAAACCAACGACCATCGTATTGACCCTGTAGGTGCATGTATTGGTATGCGTGGTACACGTATCCAAGCAGTACAACAAGAGTTGAATGGTGAGCGTATTGACGTCGTGGTATGGTCTGATGATCCAGCTCAATATATTGCCAGCGCTTTAGAGCCTGCCGATGTATCGGGTATTGTGATTGATGAAGAAGAACGTACGGCTGACATTATTTTTGCAACCAGTGATCAGTTAGCACGTGCAATTGGTTCACAAGGTCAAAACGTACGTTTAGCGTCTGAACTTACAGGTTATAAGCTGAATATGATGCTTGAAGAAGAGTATCACGCACGTCAGCAAAACGAAGCACAACAGTACTTAGATTTATTTGTTTCACGTTTAGACATTGCTGAAGACTTGGCAATGGCTTTGGTTGAAATGGGCTTCACTTCATTAGAAGAAATTGCGTATGTTCCTGCGGAAACATTTGACGAAATTGATTTAGATGAAGAAATCGTTGAAATGCTACAAAGCCGTGCCAAAGAAGTGGCATTGGCAGATGCATTGCAACAGCAAGAAAATATTCAAGATCCGAGTGACGAACTTCTGGCAATGGAAGGCATGACACAAGAGATCGCTTATGCGCTTGCCGCTCGTGGTGTCATCACAGTTGATGATTTAGCTGACCAAGCAACTGACGATATCGAAGATATTGAAGGTTTAGGTTCAGATAAAGCGGGTCAATTGATTATGAAAGCGCGCGAATCATGGTTTAACTAGGAGGTAATGTATGACGGACAAGTCGATTAAAGAGTTAGCGCTCAGTGTAGGTCGTCCAGTTGAGAAGCTCCTGGAACAGGTTCGTGACGCAGGTTTACCACAGCGTAAGGCTGACGATATTATTTCCACTGAACAACAAAATACCCTAGTGAACCACTTGAAAAAGGTTCACGGTCAAGAGGGTAATGCAGGACAAATCACGTTGAAACGTAAAACCACCAGTACGGCTAAAGTGGCAAGTACTTCGGGCAAGGCGAAAACGATTAATGTAGAAGTTCGTAAGAAACATACGTTTGTAAAGCCAGACCCTGAACAAATTAAAGCGGAAGCACTGGCAAAAGCACAGGCTGAAGCAGCTGAAAAAGCTCGTGCAGAACAGCAATCGCAAGCGACTGCAAAAGTACAAGCGAAAGCTGATGCGCCGCAAGCAGGTGCAGCAAAAGCAAAACAAGCTTTAGATGCAATGCGTGCAGCAGCAAAACAAGAAACAGCGAAGCAAGAAGTGGCTAAAGCTGCGGTTGTGGTGAAACGTAAGTCAACCAACAAGCCAATTGTGAAGCAAGCGGTGAAGGTGACTGAAACACCTGAACAGAAGAAAGCGCGTGAAGCACAAGCGGCACAGTTGAAAGCGACTGAAGAAGCAGCACGTCGTAAGGCAGCTGAAGAAGCCCAGCAACGTACGCTTGAACAAATGCGTCAGATGGCATCTAAATATTCAAATGAAGATGCTACTGCAACTATTCGCGTGGTAGATGATTCTCCATTGGCCGCTGGTTTGGTTGGTCAAGCGTATGAAGATTCATTCGCGAAAGAAGACCGCGAAATCAAACGTGGTACCAATACCACCAATACACGTTCACCGAAAAAAGGTGGCCGTCGTAGCCAAGAAGAGCAATCGTTTAGCCAAAACCCGCATAAACGTGGTTTAAAAACTAGCCAAGCGAATAAGCACGGCTTTGAAAAACCAGTTAAAAAACAAGTTTATGATGTTGAAATTGGTGCAACCATTGTTGTTGCTGATCTTGCAGCAAAAATGGCTATTAAGGTGCGCGAAGTAATTAAGTCACTCATGAAAATGGGTGAGTTAGTTACGCAAAACCAAGCGATTGAGCAGGAAGTCGCGGCACTTGTAGTTGAAGAAATGGGCCATAACCCAGTATTGGTTTCAGATACTCAAGCCGAAGATAACTTACTTGAAGCAGCAGAAGAGGCACGTGGTGTTCAAACGACTCGTCCTCCTGTTGTAACGATTATGGGTCACGTTGACCATGGTAAGACATCATTGCTAGATCGTATTCGTCGTGCCAAAGTGGCAGCAGGCGAAGCCGGTGGTATTACCCAGCATATTGGTGCTTACCACGTACAAACCGACAAAGGTATTATTACCTTCTTAGATACACCAGGACACGCAGCATTTACAGCGATGCGTTCACGTGGTGCGAAAGCAACTGACATCGTGGTATTGGTTGTTGCAGCTGATGATGGTGTAATGCCACAAACAGCAGAAGCGATTGACCATGCGCGTGCAGCGGGTACGCCAATTATTGTGGCCATTAACAAAATGGACAAAGAATCGGCTGATCCAGATCGCGTATTGAACGAATTGACCACCAAAGAAATCGTACCTGAGCAATGGGGCGGTGATGTACCAGTTGCAATGGTTTCTGCGCATTCAGGTCAAGGGATTGATGAACTTCTTGACTTAATTTCAATTCAAGCAGAAATGATGGAATTGAAAGCATCTGAAGAAGGTGCAGCGCAAGGTGTGGTAATTGAAGCACGTGTAGACAAAGGTCGTGGTGCGGTGACTTCTATTCTGGTACAAAACGGTACCTTGAATGTAGGTGATTTAGTACTTGCAGGTTCATCTTATGGCCGTGTACGTGCTATGACGGATGAAAATGGTAAGCGTATTAAATCTGCAGGTCCTTCAATTCCAGTTGAAATTTTAGGTTTACCTGAAGCGCCAATGGCGGGTGACGAAGTTCTTGTTGTGAATGACGAGAAGAAAGCCCGTGAAGTTGCAGATGCACGTATGGATCGTGAGCGTCAAAAACGTCTTGAACGTCAAAGCGCAATGCGTCTTGAAAACATCATGGCATCAATGGGCAAAAAAGACGTACCATTTGTCAATGTGGTATTGAAAACAGATGTACGTGGTACTTTAGAAGCCTTGATCGTAGCGTTAGGCGAATTGTCTACCGATGAAGTACGTGTTCGTGTGATTGGTTCAGGTGTAGGGGCAATCACTGAATCTGACGTGACATTGGCAGAATCTTCTGAAGCGGTATTACTTGGCTTTAACGTACGTGCGGACAATACTGCACGTCAAAAAGCAGATGCAGATGGTATCGATATTCGTTACTACTCAATCATCTATCAATTAATTGATGATGTGAAAGATGCAATGAGCGGTAAGCTTGCACCAGAACACCGTGAAACGATTCTGGGTGTTGCAGAAGTACGTGAAGTGTTCCACTCAAGTAAATTTGGTGCTGCAGCAGGTTGTATGGTACTGGAAGGTGTACTTCACCGTAACAAACCGATTCGCGTTTTACGTGATGATGTGGTGGTATTCCAAGGTGAGCTTGAATCACTTCGTCGCTATAAAGACGTGGTGGAAGAAGTTCGCGCTGGTATGGAATGTGGTCTTGCAGTCAAAGGCTATAAAGACATCAAAGCACTCGACAAGATTGAAGTGTACGATGTTCAATTGATCAAACGGAGTCTTTAATGGCGGGTAGTCAACGTCTGAAGCGTATGGCCGATTCAGTACAGCGCGAGCTGTCTGAATTGATTCGCCAAGAGCTGAAAGATCCACGCTTAGGTGGTCTGGTGACCATCTCTGCGGTGAAGGTGAGCCCAGACTTAGGATATGCCGAAGTGTACGTAACCGTAATGGGACGTGAATTAGGCGATGAGCAAAGCGAAGCGGCAAACAAAGAAACATTAGATGTATTAAACAAGGCATCAGGTTTCTTGCGCCATGAGCTGAGCCGTCGTATTAAAACACGCATTACCCCGCGTTTGCGTTTCCACTACGACAAAACCAATGCTTATGGTAACTATATGTTTGGTTTAATTGCAGAAGCAGTCAAAGATTTGCCACCTGCAGAACCTAAGCAAGATGATGAATAATCGAATCGAGAAATTCTAAATAAAATGCCACCTTAGGGTGGCATTTTTTATGGTTAGAAAATAATGAAAGTTCAGTATTACATTAAATCATCATTAGACTTTTTTTCATAACGACGCAAGTTGCGCCGTTGGCGTTGCCATGGCAACGGACGCTCTAAGGTTTCAGGTACATTACCACTCATTGAACGTAAGCGTAAATGCAGAGCTGCTTGCGCCATTAAATTGGCTGAAACAGGCGCAGTAATAAACGCAAATAGGGTAATTAACACTTCAGCAAAACCAAAACGACCTTCAAATGCTGCATAAATAATTGCGGCAATTAAAAAGCTCCCTAATCCTAAAGTACTGGACTTGGTTGGTGCATGTAAGCGCATGAATAAGTCAGGCAGACGCACCATGCCAATGCCGCCGACTAGCATAAAAAACGCCCCAATAATTAAAAAGAATGACACCGAAATTTCCATGAGTAATTGCATGTGTATTCTCCTTAATCAATCACGTGGCCACTGGTAAAGTAGCGCGCAAGTGCAGCTGTCGATACAAAGCCCAACATCGCCACCAATAAAGCACCTTCGAATAATGAGGTACTGCTCCAATAAATGCCCAATACCACCACCAAGCAGGTTGCGTTTAAAAACAGGGTATCTAATGCCAAGAGGCGGTCTACAATTGAAGGGCCAAGAATCAGGCGGAACAAGCACATTAACATTGAGATGGTGATCGCAATCATACAAATCCCAAGGGCATAGGGTAGTATGCTCATACCTTCTCTCCTATTTGTGCACCAAAAATTTCAATTAATGGTTTTTCATAACGGTTTTTAATGTCCTGAATATCCACATTTTCATCTTCAGTGCTCAGGGCATGTACCAAAATATCACCACGATCTTGATCAATACCTGCGGTAACAGTACCAGGAGTTGTGGTGATGATCATTGCCAGAATACTGTTAACTTGCTCATGTTGAGTTTCCAGTGGGACACGGAACCATTTTGGCTGCATTCGGTCTGTCGGGCCAAGTACCAGTTTTGCGACACGCACATTGGAAATAATAATATCCCATAGCACCACAAAAAATAGTTGAATAGCTGCAGTCCATTTGATATCGGGCGTGCGAGCAATAAAAGGCTGAATTAATTTTGGAATCAGTAAAGCTAAAACCAAAGCCATCAACAAATTGCCTGCAGAGATACTATGCGCCAACATTAGCCAGCTCAGTGCGACCAACACGGAAACAAAGGGGTGGGGGAGCAACCTGTCCCAAAACGAAGTTTTTTGTCTCGTTTTTTGCATGTTTAAGGCTCCGCAGGTTTGAGTTGAGTATCGCTAGGTTGCTGTGCTTCCTGACGATTTTGCTGTTGAATCTGACGTTGTTTATAGTCAGAAATATGTTCACCTTCCAAAGTGTTCGGGTGAATCACGTATGGAATTAAGTGTGCATTAGCATCCAGACTTTCACCGCCATATTTGGTTTCAGGTAAATAAAGTGGGTCATAAGGCTGTACGCTAATCACATTACCCGCACGGTCTTTTTTCAAAATAATCGCTTCATAGGCCGCATTATGCTGGATTTGCTGGGCTGTATTGGCCATATAGTGCTGAATTGGGTTGGCAAATACTACATACAGCATCAAGCCTGCCAATAAAAAGTAAATCACACGGTCATTACGTGGCGGTGCAATAGCCGGCAGTGCTTGATACTCATGGTAAGCTTCAGCTTGAATGTCATCTTCAGGTTTGGTTGCACGCCAGAACAGAATAAAACCAACACGAGTAAAGGCAATAATACTCAGCAAACTGACCAATAAAATGATGCCAATAATCCAGCCTTGATAAGGGACATTGGCCGTGGCTTGTAAGATAAAGACTTTACCCAAAAAGCCGCTAAACGGTGGTAAGCCTGCCATCATTAAAGCAATGATAAAGTATGTTAATGCAACCACTTTATGCTGTTTCATTTGTGGTGCGATGGTGAAATGATCTTTGAATTGTCCACGTTGTGAAGTAATCCAACCGCAGAGCAGATAGAACGCAGCAGCAATGAGCGTACTGTGTACCAAATAATACAGTGCGGCAGACCAAGCCTGCGTGTTCATCATGGAAATGGCAATCAAAATGGTGCCAATTGAAGACAGCACCATAAAACCAACAAAACGGCGCAGACGTTCTGCACCAATGGCGCCAATGACCCCATAGAGAGAGGTAATGAGACCAATTGGCAGCAGCCAGTTTTGTAGAATTTTATGGCTGAGCGCATCATCAAATACAGTACCGTTGACCCGTAAAATCGCATAAACACCGACTTTGGTCATGATGGTGAACAAAGCTGCTACAGGGGTCGTAGCCACGGCATAGGTTTTAGGTAACCAGAAACCTACAGGCAACATGGCGGCTTTAATACCAAACACCACAAATAACAGTAAACCACCTGCAACGGCAATTTTGTGAGCATCGGTATCTAACAGTGGCATGAGACGAGCAACATCCGCCATATTCAGACTGCCCACACTGCCGTAAATCATGCCTAAACCAATCAGGAATAGGGCAGATGCCAACAGGTTGATGGTGACGTAGTGAATCCCGAGCTGAAAACGTGCTTTACCTTGTCCGTGTAATAACAGGACATAAGAGGCTAGCAATAACACTTCAAAGAAAACGAACAGGTTGAATAAGTCACCTGTGAGGAATGCACCACAGAGTCCCATGAGCAGAAAATGCACCATGGTGTGGAAATAGCGGCCACGTTCATCCCATTTTTTGCTGGAGAACCACAGTAATGGCAAGGCTAGGGCATACGTCAGGACTAACATTAAAGCCGACAATTGATCCAGCACTAAAATAATGCCAAACGGTGCCGCCCATTCACTCAAATTATAAATAATAATTTGTCCGCTACTGACTTGAATCAGGTAGCTGATGGCAGTGATTAAACCAAGTGTAGCCGAAAGATAGCTGATACCACGACGCCACGGCTGACGCCAGTCACGTGCGAGTGAACCAAACCCTGGGTTACCCAACAGCACTAAAATAAATGCGGTAAAGGTTGGAATTAGAATGCTAAAAATAGGCGAGTGCTGGGTCCAAAATTGGAGGAAATCAGTCATTATGGCTCATCCTCACGTGGATCTAGCAGCGGATGTTCTTCTTTGGCATCGACATGGTCACTACCGGTTTCATAGCGACTGCGCAGTGCCAATTGCACAATAAAGGCAGTGGTAGCAAAACCAATGACAATGGCTGTTAAAACCAAAGCTTGTGGGAGTGGGTCACTGGTTTTACTGGCTTCGGTCAAAATAGCAGGTGCATTTAATTGAATACGCCCCATACTGAATAAGAAGATATTGACCGCATAGCCAATCATGGCCAAGCCCAGTACCACAGGAAAGGTACGGGCACGTAAAATTAAATAAATACCTGTCGCGACTAACATTCCAATGGCAGACGCAATTAAAATTTCAAGACTAATCATTGCATTACTCCTTTGGAAGTGGGCCAGACATGCCAGAGTGACGTGAGTCGCCCAAGACGGAAATCATCAGCATCACTGCGCCGACCACAGTCACATAAACCCCAACATCAAACAAGGCCGCAGAAGCTAGATGTAATTCACCAATCAGCGGTGGATTCACATAAATATGTGCACTGGTCAAGAATGGACGTCCCCAGAACCATGCAGCAAGCCCAGTCAGCCCAGCAACACTTAAACCGATGCCAATCCAGATTTCGTATAAACGTCCAGATTTGGCTTTTAGCATTTGTTCGGTTTGATCTTGCCCTAGCGCAATGTATTGGATGATTAAAGCCATAGCGGTAATTAAACCTGCAATAAAGCCGCCACCCGGTAAGTTGTGACCACGCAAGAAAATATACAGACTCACCACCAATGCGATTGGTAAAATCCACGAAGCGGTAATACGCAACATCAATGGAGATGGGTTAAAGCGGTAGGTCAGGCCTTGGGTCATAATGGTGCCGTGTGTACGCATGCCATCCATGAGGCATAGTGTGCCAATTGCGGCAATGCCCAATACGGTAATTTCACCAAAGGTATCGAAACCACGGAAGTCGACCAAAATTACGTTAACCACGTTGGTACCGCCACCCAAAGGAATGGACTGCTGGTTGAAGAACCATGAAATTGAGTTATGGTCACGGGTCATCACCAACCATGCAATCCAGCCAATGCCAATCCCGCCACCAATCGCAATTAAGGCATCTCGCCAGCGACGTGAACTGCTTGACTCATACGGGGTTAATTGTGGGAGTAGGGATAGGCTCATTAACAATAAAACAGTGGTGACGACATCCACCGTGATTTGAGTTTGTGCCAAATCAGGTGCAGAAAGCCCCACAAAAATCATGGTTACGACTAAACCAACCGCACCGCTGATTAAGACAGCCTTGATGCGTTCATGGTGGAACCACAGCATCATCCAACATGCAGAGAACAGCAATAACCACAAGACTATAGCAATCAGTGGCGCATGGGTCAGTTCACGTGTACCTGTGCTTAACCCTTGATTCAACAAAGGTGTGGCGACTATAAACACGGTAAACACAATAATCCACACCAAATAGCTTTGTAGTGAACCATTTTCAGTTTTACGTTTGATTTTGCGTGAAACTTGTAGCAGGTGCTTTAAAAATGATTCAAACAGCAGTTTGCCTTGGAATTGCCCCAAGTGTGGGTCGAGGTCAATTTCACGGATTTTTCCACCTTTGGCGAGCGAGAAATAGAAGATGATCCCGCCTAGCAGAGCAATCGCACTCATTAATAGGGGTACATTAAAACCATGCCAAATGGCTAAATGTGCACCTTCAAAGTTGAGCAGTTGGGTGCTGGCACGTGTGGTGCTATTGACTATGTGTTCGACCAATAATGCAGGCAAGATACCGACTAAAATACATAAGATCGCCAAGAGTGTTGCTGGTGCACGCATCCCAAAAGGCGGCTCATGTGCATCTTTATTCGGTACATCTTTACCAATTGGGCCATCAAAGAACACGCCATGTACTAGGCGAATAGAATAGGCGACCGCAAAAATACCCGCTAGTGTGGCAACCAACGCAGAGATGAGCATGACAGGGCCTGACAAATTGGCCAGTAGTTCGGTAAAGAACATTTCTTTGGACAAGAAGCCATTGGTCAGTGGTACACCTGCCATTGAAGCTGCGGTGATCATGGTTAAGGTGGCGGTAAACGGTAGCAATTGCCACAAACCACTGAGTTTGCGTAAATCGCGGGTACCTGATTCGTGGTCAATAATTCCCGCAATCATAAACAGCGCAGCTTTAAAGGTGGCATGGTTAATGATGTGGAAGATTGCTGCTGCCACTGCCAGTGGTGAACCAATGCCGAGCAAACACATGATTAGCCCTAAATGGCTGATGGTGGAGTATGCCAATAAACCTTTTAAGTCTTCTTTGAAAATGGCAAAGAAGGCGGCCATACATAGGGTAAACAAGCCAATAAAAGTGACCAAATTATGATACAGCGCTGCCCCAGCAAAAATTGGCAATAGGCGTGCAATTAAGAAAATCCCTGCTTTGACCATTGTGGCTGAATGCAGATAGGCCGATACGGGTGTCGGTGCAGCCATGGCATTCGGAAGCCAGAAATGGAATGGGAATTGCGCACTTTTGGTAAATGCACCCAATAAAATCAGTAATAATGTCGGTACAAATAAATGATGCTGCTGAATTTGCTCAGTCATCATTAAAATTTGATCAATTTGGTAAGTGCCTGTGATTTGTGCTAACAGCACGAAACCACCGAGCATGGCCAGCCCACCCATGCCAGTAATGGTGAGTGCCATGCGTGAGCCGCGTTGTGCAGCTTCATAATTGCTCCAGTAACCCACCAGCAAGAATGAGGAAATACTGGTCAGTTCCCAAAACGTCAGCAGTAAAATTAGGTTATTGGACAGGGAGATGCCCAGCATGGCAGCCATAAACAGCATGAGCAGCACATACAGCTTACTGAGTGAATTTTGAGGGCTTAAATAATAATACGCATAGATGAAAATGAGCGTACCGATGCCCGTAATTAGCAAAGAAAATAACAGACCTAGAGCGTCTAGACGAAAGCTTAAATCAATCCCTAACTGAGGGAGCCAAGACCATGTTTGAATGATCGTTGCGCCATTAAAGACCGCTTTTGCTTGAGTCAGTAGCAGAATAAGGCTGCTGAGACTGACTCCGATTGCCCCTAAAGCCGTTACCCCGCGCGAAAACTGTTTCAGCCACGAGACAAGGGTTGTGCCTAGTACTAACGGTAACAATATAATAATCGGTAGCACACTCATATCCATTGTCGTGAATAGGTTTGAAACCTAAGGATGAATCTTATCTTTCAAGGATTACAGGACAGCAACATGCCATCCAAAAGACTCAATCTTGAAAGCCAATTGGTCGTGCCAGTGTGGACACGTTGTCTATTGTTTTGACCAGCATATTGGTTGTGGCTTGAGTCAGAAACAGCCTATGCAAAAATCAATTTTGCCTTGCCGCATGACCTTAGACAGTAAAATATGCTCATCTTTCGCTGTATGAAGCAGCGAACTGGGTTGTGCTTGGTTTTGGCTAATGCTGTGCTTAAAAATCTGTTAGATGCATCCGTTCAATATGAAAATAGTCAGGCTATTTTCTTATTTGATGTCACACCTGCTGCATTTTAGTTTACAGCACTCACCGTGTATGAAAAGGTCGATAGACACGATTCAAAATATAAAAAAGTTGTATTGCGCAACTTAAAAAACTACAGCAAAATCGGATTTTACTATAAAAGTTTAAAATTAATCTGATTTTATTACATGAATAAAACAACATCAATTTTTTCTGCATACAGCGAAGTCATTATATACCCGATGGTACAGACCCGAAGCATCTTGCTCTGAATTTTATTGAAATATTCTACTTAACCTTAAATTTTGTACAAAATAAATGGTCATGCTCTACATCTAGCTGAAGTTTTAGCTTAGATTGAGTCAGGTAGCTGATCTGTTGTTGGTTGGCTGTCTTCATTTTGCAAACGACGTAGCAGTTCCTGTTTTTGCTCTGGACTGCAATGGTTTTGAATCTGCTGCCAAATTTCACTGGTTATTTGTGCTTCAGTTTTTATTTCTTGTAGCGAGTTATCTTCTGAAACGCTGGTTTCCAGTAAATCTGCATAAATTTGTGCAAACTGTGGCTGTAGGCTTTGCCAATGAATAGTGTTTAATTGTTTGTGTTCCAGTTTTAGGCACTGAAAGCGTTCAGCCTGTTCTAAAAGTTCGCTACGGTTGCCTGTAGCAATAATTTGTAAGCGTGGGAAAGCTTGATGCAAACGCATCAAAATTTGTGCAGCATGTGATTGATCCAGTTGATGGTCAATCTGATCAATCAATAAAATGCCGTCACCTTCTGTACACGGATAAAGGCTGTTCGGATTGAGCAGACATAAACGCCGTACAACATCCCCAACTAATGCAATCCAGTTGCGCTGACTGTTCGATAGTTGCTGATACAATAATTCTTTGCCCTGACAACGCACCATGAGTTGTAGCTTTGGCAAATATTGCAGATAAATATCTTCAATTTCAGGCAGTACAATCTGTAAGGCATCTTTGAGTGCTTGCAAACTTGGTGCATGCATTTGTGAGTAAGCATGTAATAGCGACTGATTTAGTGCCTGTGGCAACTCACTTTGCTGTTGCTGATACAGCTTGTATAGCAATTGCGCACTTTGGGCATTTTCAATATCAGAAATTTCCCGCAACCACTCAAAAAAACGGCTAAAGGTGGTGAAAGGAATCGCTGCAATTTCGTAGGCATGCCCAGGCTGTAAAATCAGTGGATTATTTTTATTGAGTAAATTGACTTCATTTACAAAGCGTTCCGCAGGGTAGTAGGCAATCAGCGGTAGACCTTGCATTGGGTCATGTCGAATAGCATGCTGATAGAGCTGCACCATTTTTTCCAGTTTGGTGGTTTCTACTTTGCTTACCCCAACAGCATTGCTGTTCAGGGTTTTATACAGTTGCCAGTCACAGTGTTGAGTATTTTCAACTTGTGTGTTGCTTGATTCTGCTAGGCTGCCAATTTCTGCTGGAATCTCGACACACACATCAATTTTTGCTTGTAAGCGCGTTTGCATAATGTCTTGATCTTGCATGACCAAACCCGCAGTGCGTAAATCTTTATAACGTGCAGCAAACCAAGTCAGTGCCTGATAACTAAAGCGTAATAGCGAAGTCTTCCCAGCACTTTGGTCGCCTAAAATGAGGGTGATGGGAAGATCGTGATAATTCAGTTCAAGTTTTAAGTCAGCAAAATGGGTGATGTGTCTGAAATGAACCGATGTAATTTTCATAGCGCACCTGCTGCAATTACCCCACCGCTTTGCGTAACGATGTCGGCATTTTTATTTTCAGTTGTTGTACCAAATCGTAAATATGGTGAATATTTAAACTTACTTTAGCACGTGTGCAGGCCACGTACAGTAATCTTAACTCTTCATCACTAATTTTATGTTCTTTGTCATTCAGCTTAAACTGGTAGTCATCTTCAATATGTACCCGATTCCATTCCAGACCTTTGGCTTTATGCGCTGTTGAAATAATATAGTCAGCTTGGTCAATGGGGGTAATTTTAGCCAGTGCCCGTTTGAGTGGGTCGGTTCCATGATCATCCACCAGTTTTACCAAAGGTTTAATGTCACTGCCATCGTTAGTTTCGCAATATTCATGGACATCATGCCATGAGTTGAACCACGCCAGTTCAGGCACATCAGTCACACGTTTGCCTTGTTTTAGCATTGCAGCAGCATCAACAAAACGGTTTAAACGCACATGATCGGCCTGTAAACTGACTTTGTCGCCATGAACCAAACCTGCCAGTAACAATTCCATTGCGCGTGCATTGGTACGGCATAAAATTGCATCACGCATTTTGGTGTGTGGCTTGTTCACTACTTTTGAATGTAGTTGCGGATTGCCAAGCAAAGGCACGGTTTCATTCAGTCCGCCTAAAATGGCATTGGCCGTCAGCGCAATTTCTTCACCAAAACGGAAAGATGTGGTCAGGCGTGATTCAGGCAAGGGCAGTTGTTGCATAGCATTGACTGCACCACGCCATGCATAAATTTGTTGGTGCGCATCGCCCACATAAATCACCTGCGTATTGCGTTGCTTGAGTAAAATACCCAACATGAGCGGGTCAGCATCTTGCGCTTCATCAAACAGGACATAATCGGCAGGAATGTTCGGTTCAGACAAAGCCCAAAGTTTGAGGTAAATATCGTGCCCAATACCAGCCTGATGATTGGGGTCAATCGACTCCAGCCAACGCCGCTCTACCGCAGGGTAAAGATGTTTTTGTAAAGTGTCGATGTCGTCTGGGTGCAACCAACTAGGTGCTTGTAAATGCCGTGGGGCAGGGTATTGTGAACTGGTCGAGCAGAAATAACTGACTGCATTTGCGACCAAGCTTGCTAATCGACTTGGCATCAGCACATATTTTTCATAACGTCCGCCCATCATCCGTCTAAGGGTAATTGGCTCTAAACGGTACTCTTTGGCAATAAAGCTAGGGCTTAAGCGTGGCAGACGTAATTTGTCGGTGACTCCACGTGGAACGCTGCGGTAAGCAAGCGAGTGGAAAGTGCGACAATCGACCTGACGGTGAAATTTACTCTGTGCTTCAGAGGCAATGGCTTTGTTAAAAGCCAAATACATGCCACGCCGCTCAGGCATGGCATCACTGATCATTTGTAAGGTCGTGGTTTTACCTGTGCCTGCATAGGCAATCACTTTAAAGGATTTACCCAGACGTGCGTTGTCTATGGCAGTGGCTTGCTCATAGGTCGGGCTGGGCTTGATAATGACAGACACAGATCAGCGTTGGTTTTAATTAAGCGTTAGTGGCTGCGGTTGGCTTTTTCAACTAAGCCAGATAAGCCTTGGCGACGTGCCAATTCATTCAGTACCACTTGCGGCTCAATGTCGAAATAACCCAACATTACAATGCTGTGGAACCATAAATCTGCCACTTCATAAATTAGGTCATTTTTATTGTTGGCATTGGCTTCGGTATTGAAGTCTTTGGCTGCAATAATCGCTTCTACGGTTTCTTCACCGACTTTTTCCAAAATTTTGTTCAAGCCTTTGTGGTACAGCTTTGCTACATAAGAAGAGTCAGGATTGGCGGTTTTACGCTCGCTCATCATTTGCCCTAAATAGGCCAAAACTTCAACCTGTTCAGCTTGTGCCTTAGACTGACTCATGGCCTGCGTGTGGGCATTGGCAGCTTGTTTACCGTAAATTTGATTTGGGTCTTTCAGTTGTGCATCTACAATTTCCCAGCCGTTGGCTGTGAGTTTGCGATAGAAACAAGATTCACGACCTGTGTGGCAGGCAATGCCGCCATGCTGTTCAATTTGTAGAATGATGACATCGGCATCGCAGTCTAAGCGAATTTCATGCACAGTTTGAAAGTGTTCAGATTCTTCGCCTTTGTGCCATAGTTTATTGCGTGAGCGTGAAAAATATACAGCCTGATTTTTTTCAGCAGTCAGTGCCAAGGCTTCACGGTTCATCCATGCCACCATCAACACACGTCCTGTTTGATGATGTTGTGCAATGGCAGGCACTAATCCTTGTTCGTTAAATTTTACTTCATCGAGCCATTGCAAGTTATTCATGAGTTGTTCACCAAAATTAATTTAAATTGTATGGACGCCATTTTCTAAGCGCACGATTTTGCATCGTCCCTATAGTGTACGTGATTCAGGACAATTTACCTAAATTATCTTGCTAGATTTATGCTGTCAAAGCGTTTGCATAAACTGTGGGAAGTTTTGTTTTTCCACCATTTCCAAGAATTCATCGCCCAAACGTTGGCTTTCTGCTACGGACTGTTTCCATAAGCGAATTCGCTGCGCTTGATCTAGACCTTTTAAAGTGAAGTCTTTACGATCTGGCAAACGGCCTAAAGGCAGGCTGCTTAAATATTCTGCCGAAGGTGATAGCAAAAGTGTACGTGCCTGATTTTCAGGATTGGCCTTGCGGTTTTTCAACATTTTATCGAACCAGCCCGGAGTGATGCTGTCAGTAAAGTGTGGATACAGCACGATGCCCTGACTTTGGTATGGCAAATCTAAGTGGTAGTCAATCAAGCCACCATCCCGATAACTGCCCACTGGCGCATCAGGAATGTCACGAATTGCAGACATGACCCCTGGAATAGACGCTGAGGCGAGTAGCCACGGTGCGACATTGTGTTCATTTAGGGCCTGGTAATGGGTGACAAAATCATCCTCAACCATAAACTGTTGCCCTTGCGCAGGTTGGCTGATGACCCGTTGCATAAACAAGCGGTTGTGTTTACGTGCAATGGCATTGCTACCAATAATTCCTGCCACAGAAGCGAGCAAAGGTAAGGCTTGGTCACTTTGGAAAATATGCTGAGCTTTGACTGAAATGACCGTTAGGTGATAGTCAGGGTGGTTGATCAGTTGCTGTTGCTGTCCTTGAATCAGTTCAAACAGCATGTTCTGACAAATCTCAGCCACCTCTTGGCGTGACATTTTTTTATGAAAATATAGGTTGGTGTATAAATCGGACAGGCGCTCAGTACCTTGTTTTGCGCCCCAAGCCAAAATACTGGCAAAGCGCCAACTGCCAATGGAAGAACCGACAACAGTACGGCGTTTAGGGGCTTGGGCAAAAAACTCACCAAAAATTGCTTGATCTAGCCCTTGTATGCCAATGCCTTTGGGGCCACCTGCTGCACCAGGAATAATATCAACCTGTTGGGCGTGTAAACCTTCTTGTTCAATCAGTTGGCGGGCCAAATGTCCTGCACGGATACTGAGGGCAGGGGCACGTTTATGCAAAATCTGAGTCATGCTTAATCTATAACGCTACAAATGTGCATTAATTGTAGTCGTGGAGATTTTTGCAGCAATGGCGAGAGGCATCACTTGGTGACTGATCAGTCATAGAGCTGTTTGTGGTGATGCTGATATTTAGAGGATAAAAAATCCTGCTTTTAAAGCAGGATTTTAAATATTGATGATCTGCTGATCAAACAATGTAACTTTATTTGACTACGCGCCAAACCGCCAAAAAGCTTGCTAAGGCAATCAACACAATAGACACATACCACGGTGCAATAATTGCAATGGATAGGAAAATGGCCATGATGCTGCCAAAAATCCAACTGCGTTTTTGCTGATGTTCCATTTGCAAGCGCATGCTTTGTAATTCATGCAATTGTTTAGAATGCCACGCTGACTGGTTTTTAAGTCCATTTAAACTGTCAATCATTAAACTTGGCAAGTCTTGCGCACCCAACAGCAGGTCAGGAATTTGCTGACCAATTTCTTTGACATTTTTGACAGGATTCATATTGGCTTTAATCCAGTCGGTCAAAATTGGTTTTGCCAGTTTCCAAATATCCAGTTCAGGGTATAAGTCTGTTCCCAAGCCCTCAACATGTACCAAAGTTTTAAGTAGCAGCATCAATTGCGGTGGAATTTCCAAATGGAAACGGCGTGCAATATCCATGACTTGAATCAGGATGCCTGCAAAGTCCAATTCGTGCATTGGTTTAGACACCATTGGCCCGACAGTACGGCGCATTTCACGGGCTAAGGCATCTTGATCTGTGCCTGGTGGAATCCAACCTGCCTGATGTACTACTTGAATCAACTGCATGAAGTTGCTGTTCATGACTGCAAGTAGCATGCGCGCCACAGTCATTTGGTCATGCTTGGACAACTCCCCCATAATGGCACAATCCAGGGCAATAAAACGCGGATTGTTGGGATTAATGGTTTCCACAAAGACGTTGCCTGGGTGCATGTCGGCATGGAAAAAGTTGTCACGGAACACTTGGGTAAAGAAAATGGTCAGGCCTTTTTCAGCCAAATCGGCACGATCCATGCCCAAACGGTCAAAGGTTGCTGTGTCGGAAATTGGCACACCAGTAATGCGCTCTGCCACCATGACATCTTTACTGTCCATATAGACTTCAGGCACGTACATCATGCTTGAGCCTGTAAAGTAGTGGCGCATGCGGCGAGTATTGTCTGCTTCTAAGGTCAAATCCAGTTCATTTAGAATAATTTGACGATAGTCCTGAATAATTTCAGACAAATGCAAAGCGCGTGCAGCTTCTAGGCGTTTTTCTAGTGCAGCACCTAGCCATTCCAGAATTTCAAAATCTTGCAAAATTTGCTGGCGAATATCGGGGCGGGTGACTTTCACCACCACTTCACGGCCATCATGCAAAGCCGCTGTATGTACTTGTGCAATGGATGCTGCTGCTAAAGGCTGCTCATCAAAACGGGCAAATAGGGTGTTGATGTCTGCCTTGAGTGATTGCTGAATCCGCATTTGTGCCACATCAGAACCAAAAGGTTTGACACGGTCTTGCAGCAAGACCAATTGCTGTAAAACTTCAGGTGGAATCAGGTCACGACGAGTAGACAACAACTGACCAAGTTTAATAGCCAGTGGCCCCATTTCTTCTAGGGCTTCTTTGAGCTTAAGCGGGTTTTTACGCTCTTTACTTGACCATGCCGCAGGGTGCATGCGAATCAAACTCAGCGCATGTCGAGCCTTTTCTGGTAGTTCTTCCGCAGGAAACAACGTGTCGAGTCTATAGTGCGCGGCAATGCGCCAAAGTTCGAGTAAACGTGAAACGTGCGGAATCATAAAGACTTATTTCCTAGGGCTGAGTGGAGTTTGAAGTATCAGAAGCCGTTTCTGGCATTGCATCAAGCTGCGCCTGTAGCTGTTGAATTTTAGCTTCAGCGCGGTCTAAGTTTTGCTGGAAAATGCGAGTGTCTTGTTGCAAGTCATCCATTTGCCAGCGTGGGGCAAATAGACCACTGTCTTCTTTTAAGGCATCTTCAGCAAAAAATAAATGGCTGTGCAGGCTGCGTTTTAAATGTTTCGGTGCAAGCTGAATTTTACCAATTTCATGCGCCAATGCAGGGCCAATCCAAGGGCTTAAATGCGCTGCCAAGTCTGGTTCGGCCTGTTGCATAATACGCTGAATATCTTGCAACAGATGATAGTCACCTTGCAGTGGAATATTGCCCACTTCATCTGACAGCAACAGTTTGAGCAATTGCACCACATTCTTCACATGCAGCGTTGCCGTGGCAGCACTGATATTTTCGGCTTGATCAAAAGGACGTTGTTCAAAAATAGATGCACGCTCACTGTGACCTGTTACAGTTGGTTCTAAACGGACTTTATTGTCGTCAAAAAACACATCTACCGAAAGTTGTGGTGAGTCGAGCACTACACGTAACATTTTGCCGTGCAGTTGGTTGAGCTGGATGCGAGTAATTGCATCCAAATCAATAATATGGTGAATGAGTCGTTCTACAGCACCAAGGGCAAGAATAGACCACATTGTGCGCCGCCTTAGAGTTTAAAACCACGGTGAACGGCAACAATACCACCCGTAAGATTGTGGTAGTCACAGTTTTGGAAACCTGCTTGTTCCATCATACCTTTTAAGGTGCGTTGGTCTGGGTGCATACGAATAGACTCTGCTAAGTATTTATAGCTTTCAGAATCGTTCGCAACAATTTTACCCATGATTGGCAGTGCAGTGAATGAATATAAGTCGTACAGCTTAGAGAATGGCTCAAAGACGGGTTTAGAGAATTCTAGAATTAATAAACGGCCACCTGGCTTAAGTACACGGTACATTGCGGCTAAGGCTGCATCTTTATCGGTCACGTTGCGCAAACCAAAAGAAATCGTGAGCAAGTCAAAGCTGTTGTCTTCAAAAGGTTCTAAAGTTTCGGCATTGGCCAGTACAAAATCGACATTGGTACAACCCGCATCAATCAGACGGTCACGACCCACATTTAACATAGATTCGTTAATATCTGAGAGGACGACATGACCTGTAGGGCCAACTTCACGACTGAATACTTTGGCTAAATCACCTGTGCCACCCGCAATATCCAGTACACGCTGACCACGGCGTACACCTGACATATTAATCGCAAAGCGCTTCCATAAACGGTGAATACCAAATGACATTAAGTCATTCATAATGTCGTATTTGCTGGCAACCGAATGGAAGACTTCTGCGACTTTTTGAGCTTTATCTTCACTGCTCACAGTTTGATAACCAAAGTGTGTGGTCGGGCCAACATTGCCTGTATTGGCACCACGTGGCAAATTATATTTTGGCACTGCACCTGTCACAGAGGTGTCCGTTAATTTTTGTTCTAAAGATTGTTGCTGACCTTGTGGAGCGCCTTGTGGTAGAGGTTCTGTTAAGAATGGACTCACTTTGTCTGTTGGTTGTGCCGACTCGGGAGTAGCGGTAGGCATTTGATTTTCATTCGACATTGGAGTCACTCCTCAGATAAAAAGGCTTAAGGCTGCAGTGTATGCATGATGACAGATTCTAAGCACTTGTACAGTAATCATCATGCAATTGTTATGAATAATATACAGAAAAAATCAAATAGTGCGCTAGCCATGCGCGGAATTGTTGGCTATTTCACAGAATAAGCAATCCTCTGCTTGAGCTGACAGATAGCTTAAAGATCAACTGAGTAAACATGCCTACGATTGAAAGGGATGTAAGTCACCTGCATGGACTTTGGCAATAATCTCGCGTTCTGTGGCTGTGAATTGTTTCACAAACTTTTCTGCAGATTTGAGGGGTTTCATGGCTAAGAAACCATCTTGCATAAATTCATACATGATTTGAAAACTGTATTTTTGAGCTGCACCCTTGCACATTTTAAATGCGGTATATACCACAAAAGAACGCATGTATTTATCTAGATTTTTACCCAACTCATCGAGCATGGTTAATTGTTTTAAGCGAGCTTCGCCTTGATCGAGCTTTAAATAAGTCAAACGCATCATTTCATCATTTAAGGGCGTATTTTCAGGATAGTCCTGAAGCAACTGCGCTGCGACCTGTTCATCAAGCTGTACCGCAAGAATGGCTAGACTCACACCAGATGTACCAGTTTTAATTGCATTTTCAGGAATGATTTTTTCAGCCTTATGTGCATATTTGAGCAGTCGTGCAATTTGACCTGCCAAAGCGTCAAAATCGGGGCCGCCGTATAAACGGTTTAAAAAGTAGTCTGCCATTAAGACATTCTGTTTTTCTGCAAACTGCTGGGCGTGAGTACGCTGCATACGCTGTTTTTGCCATGCTTGTACATCTTGTAAGCGTTGAAATAAAACAGGATTTTTATGATATTTAAATTGATAATACAGTTCTAACAGCGTATCTAAAGCAGCAAGTTTAGACATAGGATGTCTCATTATTGTCTTGAATAGGCAAATCTTAAAGTGAGTTCGACTTTGGAGCTATGACAAATTACACACAATTCAGAAAGCAACGGGTCAGTGTGTTGAATTTATAAACAAAAACCTGATAAAAACTGTTAAAAAATGAGTCGATATTCGTATACTGATGAAATAACACAAGAACAGAGCAGATGATGTCAAAAGCAAATACTGAATTTAAACTCATGGAAGAAGAACAACTTTCAGTCGAGCTGATTGAAGCACAATATGCCTTAAAAAATACCAAAGGTGAAAAGAACGCCAAAAGTTTGCTGATTTTGGTGAGCGGTATTGAGTTGGCGGGTAAAGGTGAGTCGGTTAAACAATTAAGAGAATGGGTTGACCCACGCTATTTACGTGTAAAAGCCGATGCACCGCATCCGTTTAATCCTAAACAGGCACTGTGGCAGCCTTATGCACGTTTTATCCCTGCCGAAGGTCAAATGATGGTGATGTTTGGCAATTGGTACAGCGACTTGTTAAGTACCGCTATGCATGTGTCTAAGCAAATTGATGACACCATGTTCGACAACTATGTTGAGAAAATGCGGGCCTTTGAAGAAGATTTAAAAAATAACCATGTTGATGTGATTAAAATTTGGTTTGATCTGTCATGGAAATCATTGCAAAAACGCTTGGATGATATGGAGCCGAGCGAAGTGCATTGGCACAAATTACATGGCTTGGACTGGCGTAATAAAAAGCAATATGACAGCTTACAAAAACTGCGTCAGCGTTTTACTGACGACTGGATCATGATTGATTGTGAAGATGAAACCATACGTGATCAGCAGTTTGCACAACATATTTTACGTGCACTGAAACATTGTCCTACACATCCGACCAGCTCTGGCATTACTTGGCAGCCTGCAGAAATTCCTGAAGTTTTATTGAATCCTGTATCTGAGGCGGTGGCAGATGATGAATATAAAGCTGAATTAAAAAAACTCACGAAAAAAGTGGCAGATGCACTGCGTTTTGATAATCGTAACGTCAGTATTGTATTTGAAGGGATGGATGCCGCAGGTAAGGGCGGTGCCATTAAACGCATTGTGAAAAAACTGGATCCACGCGAATACGAAATTTATACCATTAGTGCGCCAGAAGCCTTTGAAATCAGTCGCCCGTATTTATGGCGTTTCTGGACTAAGATTCTGCCCGAAGAGAAAATTAACATTTTTGATCGTTCTTGGTATGGGCGTGTTTTGGTCGAGCGGGTGGAAGGCTTAATCAGTCCGTTGGAATGGCAACGTGCCTATGATGAAATTAACCGTTTTGAAAAAGATTTAAATGATCATCAAACGGTGGTGATTAAGTTTTGGCTGGCGATTGATAAAGACGAACAAGAACAGCGTTTTAAGGCGCGTCAAGAAACTGCACACAAACGCTTTAAAATTACCGATGAAGACTGGCGTAACCGTGGTCGTTGGGATGACTATTTGGTGGCTGCGGCAGATATGCTGCAACGTACCAGTACGGAATATGCACCGTGGTACGTTATTCCAAGCAATGACAAAAATGCAGCCCGTCTGGAAATTTTAAGAACCATTTTAAAACAACTCAAGGCAGATTAATCTGCCTTGGCGTGAATGTTCGTATGAGTGTTTAAATGAAGTCGAAATTAGTTTTGGAGCAGCTTAAGCATTCACAACTTTGGCTTGTTTGAGCTGAATGCTTTTGGCCAGTTTATAGCTTTCTTCAACATGGGTTTCGGCAATTTTTTTCATAATAAAATAACCCAAACCTGCTGCCACCATTTGTCCACCCAGTGGAATAAACTTGGTAACTTGTTTGGTAATGTACTTGGCTGCAACATTATTCAGAGATTTTTTCACTGCGGTACGTGCCACGACTAAACCTGAAAATTCAACGCCACGTTTACGCAATTCACTCCAGTGCACTTTTCGGGTTTCTGGGTCGTAAACACTGACTTGCTCAGGTGATAATCCAAAGCGTGCATTAATTTCTGGAATCAGTTGCGACAAGATGCCAACGTCAATCACGACATCTAAAAAAGGGACTGGAATCACGGCTGCGCCTGCAGAAAAATAGGCACGTTTTTTGACCAGTTCTAGGCATTCTGCACGAATCATTTCCAAATCTAAGCTTGGATCAATCGAATCTGGGACGGTATCTCTTTTTATCATATATATAACTCTAAAATGGCACCTAATGTTTTGCTATTTGCTATCATTAAGCTACTTTATTCAAAGCATTTTTTGAATCAAGTCATGAATGAAAATATGCTTTTAAGGTGGCATAGCGTGTTGTGAAAGTATAGTAAATAATCTTTATTCTTTTGTTGTATTTAGCATTTTATTCATTTTTAAAAAATAAGGAATAAGTATTTATGGCGATTCATGTCATACAAAGTCAGCGTATAGAAGTTTTGCTTGAAAAGATGCTGAACAGCATACGTCAGCCGACATTGAATCCCTTACAGGTACTTAAAACCCAGCATTTTATTGTGCCTTCGGTTGCTGTCGCAACGTGGCTGACTGAAAAGATTGCTGAACAACAGGGCATTAGTGCCAATACTCAGTTTCATCATCGTATTCGGGCGTTTCAGTGGGCAGCTTATCAGGCAGTATTGGAAGATAAAGACCGTGTAAGGCAGGCGAATATTCCGCGTATTGTGATGCAGTGGCGTGTGTTCTATGACTTACAGCCTTGGATTCAATATGAACAGAATCCATTAGAAACTGAGCATGCTTTATACCGTTTAATTCAGCGAATTTATGACAGTGCAGCATCACTACAGTCTGACTCAGAGCGGCAGCTAAAAAAACAAAATATGCTGTACTGGGTGGCAGACAAAGTGTCGCGCTTGTTCAGTAACTACATGGCTTATCGTGGCTTTTGCCAAAAA
This sequence comes from Acinetobacter sp. A1, assembly GCF_012371315.1. Taxonomy (NCBI): domain Bacteria; kingdom Pseudomonadati; phylum Pseudomonadota; class Gammaproteobacteria; order Moraxellales; family Moraxellaceae; genus Acinetobacter; species Acinetobacter sp. A1. The sequence goes on along the minus strand of NZ_JAAZQY010000004.1, from coordinate 73,499 downwards.
GGCTGTGCAGGAACCTGCCAATGTCAAAGTAATTGGTTGTCGATTTGGGGGCAGCAGCAACATCTGGATTTAAAGCAACAGATTTACGTCCCTAAAAGCTTTGATACTGAAGAAGAGAAACAGTCGGCCTTAGCGCTTGCAGCATTTACGCAGGAGCAGGCCGAAGAATTAGAACAGTGGCAAAGCTGGTTGTGGTCGCATATTTTTCATGCCGATTTTGAAAATATGCAGGAGATTGATCGGCAATTTTGGCAGGCCTTGGGCACGCCTGAAAACCCAAATTCTTGTATCAAGAAGCTTCCTCAGCAACTGGTGATTTTTACTGTATTGGATTTGCCGCCGAGCCAGTTATATTTTATGCGCCGTTTAGCGCAGTATATGGATATTTTTATTCTGCATTACAACCCATCGCAAGAATACTGGGCCGATATGGTCGATCCAAAATGGAAGTTACGGGTCGATGCACGTATTAAAGACCGCTTTGTTCGTGAGATGGAAAAACAGAACAAGACCGTGAGCGATGATGACATTGCGGCGTATATTGAAAAATATAATGGGCATTTTAATGCCGATATGCGTGAATCACACCATCCGCTGCTGACACGATTTGGCAAACAGGCACGGGACCATTTTTCATTGCTTTCGGTTTTGTCGAGTGGTGAGGAAGGCGAATGGGTAGATGAGTTCCCTGAACAATATCCTCAACATTTATTGGGCAAAATTCAGTCCGATGTATTGAATTTAGAAGTGCCTGCAGCACAGTCGTATTGCTTAGACCCTGAAGATGATTCCATCGAAATTCATGTTTGTCATTCGAGTTTGCGTCAGCTGGAAGTTCTAAAAGATCGCTTAATTGCATGGCTAGGCCAAGATGATAGCCGTCAAGCCAGTGATATTTTGGTGCTTAGTCCGAAACTGAAAGAACAAGAGTCGTTAATTCGGAGTGTCTTCGCTGCACCGCCAAGCGAGCGCGATTTATATCAGAAAGGGCAGCAAAAAGGCCAACAGAGTCAAGCGGGACTCGCACATCAACTCAGTCAAGACAGTGTCTATTTGCCCATTCAAATAGCAGGGATTAGCTCCCTTGATATTCACAATGCTTGGCGTGCAGTCACTGGGCGGATCACTTTGGTTCAGGGACGCTTTAGTTTTGAAGAGTTTAGTGACTGGCTCAGTTTGGCCGCCACGCAGCAGCGTTATGCGTTGAACTTAAATCATATTGAACGTATGAATACGCTATTGTCTGAAGCGGGGTTTAAGCGAGGTTTAGATGCAGAACATTTGCGCCGTAGTTTGAGCGCAGGCGATCAGGATTACAGATTTACCCTCAAATTTGCTTTAGACCGTTTGGCTTTAGGGGTAGCCGTCCCTGAACATTGCGTGGTCAATCAGACCTTAAGTTATGCCGATGTACAGCCCGATGATTTTGAGCTGGTCTTTAAACTTGTACAAATTTATCAAGATTTTGCGGCACGCCGTGATTGGTTAATTCAGCATGAATTGGGTCAGTCAGAAACAGTAGAGTTCTGGCTGAAACAACTGATGCAAGATGTCAGTGAGTTTCAGGATGCAGGTGTAGATGTATTGGCTTCGGTCTTTAGTTTGGTGCAAAAGCATGACCGTATGCTGACTTTGGCCAGCTATTTTGATGAGCAATCGGGGCAGGACATCCGTCACTTAAGTTTACCCTTAGACTATATTTTGCAAGAAATAACAGAGCAGCTTGAAACACAACTCGAGCAAGCCAGTCCATCGGGGGCGATTACTTTTAGTCAAATTGGTGCGATACGCCCACTGCCTTATAAACTGATTGTGATGTTGAATTTGGACAATGGTGTATTTCCTAGTCGTGATCAGCAATTGCCTTTTGATTTGATGCAGTTGTTGAAGCCTCAGCTTGGAGATCGTTCACGGCTAGATGATGATCAGGGCGCTTTTTTAGACAGTATTTTGTTGGCTCAAAACAGTGTTTGGCTGTTCTATAACGGCTTTGATGTCAGCGATGGCGAGGTGCGTGATCCCTCTGTGGTGGTACAGGAATTTGTACAGCATCTGGCTTTTATTGTGAAACATCCTGAAGGTGAAAATTCTCAAAATATCAAAGTGCAAGGCGTTGATATTCCAGCGCAGTTGCTGCCTATTTATCACTTGCATAGCTTGCAGCCTTTCGATCAGCAGCGTTTTGCCGAAAGCCGTGAAATCCGCTTTAAAGACCAGTGGTATCGGGTGGCCAAGCAAATGCAGCAGGGTACTACACCGCGTGAAGCATGGTTTTGTGAATATCCATCATTGCCACAAGAGGTGGTGGTACTAGACAGTACGCAGTGGATTAAAGATGTTTGTTTCCCTGCCCGTGCCTATTTAAAAGCCATTGGTGTGAATAATCTAAAGTCAGATACAGCTGCGCTCAATCAAGAACCGTTGATTTTAAATGGTTTGGAAAAATACGCTGTGCGTGACTTTTTACTTAAGTACGGCACACAAGAAGCAGAAAGTTTATTGCAAGATACTTTGCCTGTGGGTAAAACCCTGAATGCTACCTTTAAAACAGGGGTGCAGGAACAGCAATATTTACGTGATGTTTTAATGCAATATGCAGAACAAGAAACCTTGACCACTCAGCAGGTCTGGAAAATGACTCCGCAAGTGCATATCCGCATTCAGGTACCTGCATCGACAACTACCCGTTGGTGTAATGTGGTCGCTTCACGGGCAACGCCACAGCGCTATGCACATGTTTGGTTAGAATATTTGTTGTGGGTGGCATATCAAAATACTGCGCAGCAGGACTTGGAACGGATTGTGGTCTGTAAAGATGATGTGATCCATTTTGCTGGGGTGAATGCCAAACAGGCGCAAGATTATTTAGCGATGTGGATGGAGTTTTGGGCACAGGCACAGCAATATCCTGTGTTGCTGCCTGCTGCTTTGGTTTTAAAAATGAATAATAACAAAGAATTTGAAATTGAGTGGGATGAAACAGACTCCGAACAGGTTTTGAATATGGACAGCTTTGCAAAACATTGGCAGGGCGGAGCTTGGGGGGGCTTTATTGATGAAAGTGAAAAAAATCACCCTGATTGGGCCTTTATTTTTCAAGACAGTGAAACGGAGCCATTGTTGATTCAGGCATTTCAGCAGCATAGCTATCGGTTGTATCAGCCTATTACCCAACAGCGCCAAATTGCGAATCAGGGAGAGTCGGCATGAATACATCCACCGCATTTCCAATTTGCTATGACCCGATTCAAGAAATGCAATTTAAAGGTTTGCACTGGATTGAGGCCTCTGCGGGTACAGGTAAAACTTATACCTTGTCCAGTTTAATGGTGCGAATTTTTCTTAAGGATTATTTGCCGAATCAGGTGATTGCTACAACATTTACCCGTGCTGCTGCGGCTGAACTAAAAAGTCGAATTCGAGCTCGCTTACAGGAAACCCAACAATATTTTGATGCGTGTTTAGATTTATCTCAGCCAGAAATCTTAAAGAAAATTGAGCAAGAACAAGACCCTTTGCTTAAGCATGTGTTGCAGGAGCATCATCTAAAAGTAGATTACGCCAGTTCACGTTTGCAATTGGTGATTGCGCAATTAGACGAGTTGTTTGTGGGTACCTTAGACAGCTTTAGCCAAAAAATGTTGCGAGAATTTGCATTTGAAAGTGGCAAAATTGAACGTGCCGATATTACCGACCAAGCTTCGGTTTATACAGAACAATTGGTACATGATGTGTTGCGGGAATGGATTCAGGCACAACCTCAGCATGTTGTGGACTATATGCTGTTATGTGGGCGCTTAAAATCGGCAACTGAATATGTGGGCTTGGTGGGTACAAGTTTGAATTTTGCATCGGCAAAAATTCAGGGGATTGAGCAAGTACAACTGGAAGTGCAAGATTTAGAAGTCGCCTTGCAGAATTTAGCCACGATAGACCTCACTCAAATTGAAGAATTAAAAGAATATTATGGTGGTGAATATACTTTTGGTTTTCATAAGAATGTGGCAGGTGAAGGAGGGGCAGTAATACATCAAATTTTTACTGACTTTTTGCCAAAACTGATTGAAAAAATTAAGCACAATCCTTTAGAGCATTATTTTAATTCACATCTTACTGCTTTGTTTAATGAAGCCTTGGGGCTTTATCTCACTAAAGAAGGTAAACTCAGAAAAAAAATCTTTAATAATGCCAAAGCACCGTGTACCCAAGACGTGCAGGATGCTTTTTTTGACCATCCAGTGATTCGTAAAATTAAAGCGGTGTCGGATGCCAAACTGCAATTTGAAAGCCAGATAGATTTGGTGGATACCAACTTAAAATTTTATTTGGTACAACAAGTCAAACAGCGCTTACCACAGTTGTTGCAGCAAAAAGGTGAAACCACCTTTGCGCAACAAATTCGCACCTTGGCAGAAGCTTTACATGGTGAGCGCGGACAGCGTTTTGCACAATTTGTACATACACGTTATCCACTAATTTTGGTGGATGAATTTCAGGATACCAACCAAGACCAAGATGACATGCTCTCGCAAATTTGGCGTAATCCAAAATGGTATGCACGGGGCTGTATGATCATGGTGGGTGACCCCAAACAGGCGATTTATGGCTTCCGTGGCGGCGATATGCTGACCTATAACAATGCCCGTGATGATGTACTGAAAAAACAGGGACGCATTTATTCCCTCAGACAAAATCATCGTTCTGTCAAAGAATTGGTAAGCGTGGTGGATGAGTTATTCCAACGTCATACCAATTTTGGTGAGCAGGTGACGTATCATCCGGTTATTGCGGGTTCACGGCCTCATCCTGCTTTAATCGATCGGCAGCAGGCCAACCCTGCACCGCTTCGGTGGATCACCGTTGCACATGATCAAGATGAATCTATTCAAATTGCTTGGAAAATTCGTGATTTATTAAATCAGGGGATTTCAGGTGAGTTATATTTTGACCATCCTACAGGCAAGCTTGCATTACAGGCCGATGATATTGCGATTTTATCCACCAGTCATAAATTGCTGGATCAAGTGCAATATGAGTTGGAGCGTATTGGTATTCGGGTAAATCGGAGCAGTAAGCGCAGTGTTTTTAGAGGATTTCTAGCGCAAGATGTTGCGGCAATTTTAACGGCAATTTTACATCCTTTTGATGAAGCGAAAGTAAAGCGTGCTTTACTGACTCGTTTGCTGGGCTATAACCTGCAGCAGTTAATTGAACTTGAGCAACAAGGCTTGGGGCAGTTTATATATGACTTCGACTGTATTCGTGAGATGTGGGTCAATAAAGGCTTTTTAACCGCTTGGAGTTATTGCCTGAACTTATTTAAAGTTTGGGAGAATTTGGTGGCAAAGCAGAGCTTTGACAATGAACGGCATGTGGTGAATTTACGTCATTTAACTGAGTTGCTTAGTCGGCAGAGTGAGCGTCATCAAGGCGCTTATATGCTGTATTACTGGTATTTGCAGCAGGTTGAATCGCCTGGAGAACGTGACTGGGAAGTTGAACGAAAGCTGTCGAACGCGGCAGGTGTAAAGCTGATGACCATTCACCAGTCCAAGGGACTTGAGTTTAAAGTGGTCTTTTTAATGTCGGCAGATCAAGGCCTTACGAAAGATAGATCAGCTTTGGTTTTCTCGACTCAGCAAGAGGCAGGCGTGGCTCAACGTGTCATTGCCATTAAAAATAAGATGATTGATTCCACCGCAGAACAGCAGCATCGTGAGCGTCGTTTAGCCGAGCTGAATCGCTTGTGGTATGTGGCATTAACCCGAGCCAGTTATCGGGTCTATGCGATGTTAAAACAGCCTAAACCTAATGAAGATGCCAAAAGTAAGAAGCCGTCTGCACCTAAAGCGGACGGATTAAATGTCTGGCGTTTAAAAGCATCGGTGTGTGCACAGACTCAGCAAATTGCTGCGCAATTCAGTACTGAGGAAGCGCCTATGCTGAATTTACCTCAGGCATTGGAATTACAACAAATACAAGATGTTGTGATTGAGGCCGCAGACTTTCCAGTGCGCCGTTTTTACCCACGCACAAAAACCAGTTTTAGTGGTTTGGCACAGCATCTGCCGAGTACAAGCCCTCGGGATAGCTTGGTGGTGATGGCTGAGACGCAGGCAGCGGCAGCAGATGAAATCAATCAAGAACCTGTTGAAGCGATTGAGCTTGCGCAACCGATCGCATGGATTAAAGCCAATTTTCAGCGTGGCACTCAGGCGGGTAGTTTTTTACATAAACTATTTGAATATATTGATTTTCAGGCCAGTCGAGACCGCATTGCAGACGAAGTGAAACGCCGTTTTCATAATGATAAAGAGTTTAACTCTGATGTGTTATTGGCCGATTTGGTTGCCAAGCTTCACCAAGCTGATGTACAGAATACCGTGCAGGAAGCCGAAGTATTTGAGCTAATGACCGATTGGCTGATGCAGGTTTTGCACACACCATTGCATCAAGACTTTTGTCTGTCTGCATTGGCTGTAGATGGCTATTTGTCTGAGTTTCCATTTTATTTGGCTATGGCAGACCAACGCTTATTGTTACCCGCCATTCAACAATTATTTAACGATGCAGAGCGGCCTATTCAGGGCTTAAACGAGGCCAACAGCGCTCGTTACCTGACAGGTTCGATTGACTTGGTGTATTTCGATGGTCAGCGCTATCACATTGCGGACTATAAAAGTAACTATTTAGGTGCAGATCAGCAGGATTATGCCTTGAGTTATATTGAAAATAATATGACTCAGTCTAGTTACTGGCTGCAAGCAGGACTGTACTTGGTGGCCTTACATCGTTATTTGGGCAGCAACATGCAGGGTTATGATATTTATCAACACTTGGGTGGCGCCAGCTATTTGTACTTGCGCGGCATGAATGGTGAGGTAGGACAAGGCGTATGCCATTGGCAACCTGAAGCAGATTTTATTCTGCAATTGGATGAAATATTAGGTTACTTTGACCTTAAAAAATCAAACTAAGCCTGTTCTTAGATTTAATAAAACAAATGCTTATCCTGTGGATAACTTTGAGGATAACTGTGTGGAAAACAAGCATATTCACTTAATTCCAGCGCAATCTGCCATGCAGGCGTGGTTGGATTACCTGTGTCAGCCGCCATTTAGCACTGCAACGATCGATACTGCTGGTAAATCTTTGATGCAGCAAGTCCTTGACGCAATAGAACAGGGGGATAGTTGTATTCCTGCAAGTGCGGCACAGGTTGCGGCTTTGCATGATTTACAAATCACACTATCCGTCCCGCCCTCGGACACAGCAGCTGCAATTGCCCCATTTGTATTTGACGGGCAGCGTTTGTATTTGTATCGCTACTGGAAGTTAGAACAACAAGTCGCCACCGACATTTTAAGGATTCAAGCACAGCAACCGCTTTCATTTGAGTTAAAACCTGAACAGCTCAACTTATTGCAAGACCCACAGCAACAGCAGGCTTTGCAGACTGCTGCCAGCCAAAGTTTGAGTATTATCACTGGTGGGCCAGGAACAGGGAAAACCTATACTTTGGCGCATATAATTGCCGTACTCAATCAAACTTTGCCCGATATTCGCATTGCCATGGCTGCACCAACAGGTAAGGCGGCACAGCGTATGCAGGAAGCCTTAAAAAATGCGTTGGGCAGCAAAGCCTTACAAGACTTTGATGTAGACACTTTACAACAATTACAACCTGTCACTTTGCATCGTTTACTCGGTTTGGGGAATACAGGCAAGCCGCGCTTTCATGCCAAACAACCTTTGCCTTACGATGTGATTGTGGTCGATGAAGCCTCTATGCTGGATTTGCACTTGTCACACATGTTATTGGCTGCCATTCCTGCGCAGGCACGTTTAATCCTGTTAGGAGATGCCAATCAGTTGGCTTCAGTCGATGTTGGTACGGTATTGGCAGATTTACAGCAAGTTCCTGAATTAGCAAAAAATCGTGTCAATTTAGTCACCACACGCCGTTTTGCTGAAGGGGCAAAAATTGGGGCAATGGCGAAGTTCATTCAGCAAGAGCATCCTCCACAGCAGGTTTTGGCGGCGTTTGAACAGCAGGTGGTTGCTGCTACCCAGTTACGCAAAATCAATTTAGAACAAATACAGGTCGATGAAGTCCAACTTCAATATCTACCAAGTCAAGACAGCCCAATGTCTGCAACAGATTTGGATGGCTATTATGACCAGCTCATGTACGGCTATCAGTCTTATGTGGAAGTATTGAATGCGGGCTTGGCTGATGGCAATGATTTGCAAGACTTTCAGCATTTTGTGATGCAGGTTATTCAGGTGTTTGATGATTACCGTATTTTAACCGCAATTCGTCATGGTCATTTGGGCTTAAAGCAACTGAATGTGCAGATTGAACAGCGCCTTTTACAGCAATCTAAACAGCAAAAACAAGGGGGTTGGTATATCGGCCGACCTGTGATGATGACCTATAACGATTACCAACTGGGACTGTCGAATGGTGATATTGGTATTTGCTTTATGCGAGCACATAACGCACAGCGCCAGTTTGAAGTGTATTTTCCAAGTCTGGACAAATGGGTGCCTGCAACACGCTTACCTAAAAATATTGAAACAGCTTTTGCGCTCACTATTCATAAATCACAAGGTTCGGAGTTTAGCCATACAGCAGTGGTGCTAGATGCTATGGCTAAAAACTTGCTCAGCAAGGAACTGATTTATACGGCTATTACCCGTGCTAAAAAAGCGGTGAGTTTGCTGGTCGATGCACAAGCGCTGGAACAGGCATTGAATATTCGCACCCGTCGTAGCAGTGGTTTGTTAGCTAGAATTAATGAGGTTCTGAATTATTAAGCGGAAGTGAATAATAGGTACTTTTGTACGAAATGGCTTACATCAATTCGAGAAATTTGCGCATAGAGATTCGAGTATGTTTTTGAGAAGATGACTTCACACAAAAAGCTCAATAAGGATTTTGAGCATAATCGCAGAATAATAACGATAATTGTCGATAGACAGCGAACTGACAGGACGTGAGTGAGAAGAGGAAACTTACAGCCGCTAAGCCTTGTAGTTTTGGGAGAGACTACAGGGCTTTTTTATGTCTGTTAGTTTTGTTGGCTTGCAAAATACAGACAATGCTTACTTGTTGTAAGAAAAAGCTTACAAATAGATACGAGAAATACGACTTCTTTCACTTTAGTATTATGGCAAAATCTACCACACAAGGACGTGAAACCCAGAACAGGAATGTTCAGACAATAAGACGCGAAAACGCGCAAATAACGACAATAAACAAAACAATAAGAATAATAAGACAAGAAACTACAGCGCAAAAACAGCCCGAGCTCCGCTCGGGCTGTTTTATTTTGTGAGCTAAAAATGACATTATGTTTTGTTCTATTGGCAAAATATTACATATTATCAAACATATACAAATGTATATTTATTTATGCGGAGTACTTTATACTTTTATCTATGCAGAACAGCGGGCAGAAAAAATCTGGTGTGACTGCTTAAAGTAAAAATTAAAGCAGTTGTTAGTCGTTCTGTTTTGCAATCGGCACGTTTTTGCCTTAAAATGATGCCCTTGCTGTAGTGATGCACGGCAGTCAGTTGATTCATCAATTGATCGGTATCAAATCTTTTTATTAAGCATCTCGGAGAAATCGAATGGCTTTAACAAACGCAGATCGCGCAGAGATCATTGCTAAATTTGCTCGTGCTGAAAACGACACTGGTTCACCAGAAGTTCAAGTAGCGCTTTTAACAGCTCAAATCAATGACTTACAAGGTCACTTCAAAGAGCACAAACACGACCACCATAGCCGTCGCGGTCTAATCCGTATGGTTAACCAACGTCGTAAGTTACTTGACTACCTTAAAGGCAAAGATGCGACTCGTTACAGCGCATTGATTGCTGCTTTAGGTTTACGTCGTTAATTCGATTTAAGCTTTTATTTTCGGACTATTGCATGTTGAATGCTGTATTACTGAAAACTAAAGTAAATCTAGCTTTGGCTAGATCAGTGGAAGGGGCGAATGTTTCGCTCCTTCTTTGTGTTTAAAAATCGTGTTTCATTCGAGTGAGGTCGGCTTCTAAGCTTTGTCATTTACCAAAATATTGTGTTGTGAATGCCAAACCTTAGGGGTCTCCACGAGAATAATTGTTCACAAGAACTAGGAAAAAATAAAATATGTCGATGTTTAATATTATTCGTAAAGAATTCCAATTTGGTCAGCACCAAGTTGTTCTAGAAACTGGTCGCGTTGCGCGTCAAGCCAACACGGTTATGATCACTATGGGTGGTGTAACTGTATTGGTTGCTGTGGTTGCTCAACCTACAGCGAAAGCGGGTCAAGACTTCTTCCCGTTGACTGTTAACTACCAAGAAAAACAATATGCTGCGGGTCGTATCCCAGGTGGTTATGGTAAGCGTGAAGGCCGTGCGTCTGAAGCGGAAACTTTAATTTCACGTTTGATTGACCGTCCAATTCGTCCGTTGTTCCCAGAAGGTTACTATAACGAAATTCAAGTGACTGCGACGGTTGTGTCTTCTGACAAAACCATGGACGCTGACATTGCAGCCATGTTAGGTACTTCTGCTGCACTGGCAATTGCAGGTACGCCTTTCCGTGGCCCAATTGGTGCTGCACGTGTCGGTTTAATCAACGGCGAATACGTACTTAACCCGAACTTTGAACAAATGGCGCAATCTGACCTTGACCTTGTGGTTGCAGGTACAGAATCTGCAGTATTAATGGTTGAATCTGAAGCGAAAGAACTTTCAGAAGACCAAATGTTAGGCGCGGTGCTTTTCGGTCATGACGAAATGCAAATTGCAATTCAAGCGATCAAAGAATTTGCTGCGGCAGCTGGCGCAACAGAATCGACTTGGACTGCACCAGAGAAAAATGAAGACCTTCGTGCGAAGTTAAAAGAAGCATTTGAAGCGAAAATTTCTGAAGCATATACGATTGCAATTAAGCAAGACCGTTATGCTGCATTAGACGCACTTCAAGCTGAAGCTGTAGCTCAGTTTGTTCCAGAAGAAGACGTTGATGGCATCGCAGATGACTTGAATGAACTCTTTGAAGACCTGAAATACCGTACTGTACGTGACAACATCTTGTCTGGTAAGCCACGTATTGATGGTCGTGACACCAAAACTGTACGTGCATTAGATGTACAGGTGGGTGTGCTTGATCGCGCGCACGGTTCAGCATTGTTCACCCGTGGTGAAACTCAGGCGTTAGTTACTACAACTTTGGGTAACACACGTGATGCCTTGATGGTAGATACACTATCAGGTACTAAAACTGACAACTTCATGTTGCATTACAACTTCCCTGCATACTCTGTAGGTGAAACAGGTCGTGAATCTGGCCCTAAACGTCGTGAAATTGGTCACGGTCGTTTGGCACGTCGTGGTGTGCAAGCTGTTCTTCCTGCTGCAGACCGCTTCCCGTATGTGATTCGTATTGTATCTGACATTACTGAATCAAACGGTTCATCATCTATGGCGTCTGTATGTGGTGCTTCTTTATCACTTATGGATGCAGGTGTTCCGCTTAAAGCACCAGTTGCAGGTATCGCAATGGGCTTGGTAAAAGAAGGTGAGCGTTTTGCAGTGCTTTCTGACATCTTGGGTGATGAAGACCATCTTGGTGATATGGACTTTAAAGTTGCAGGTTCTGCCAATGGTATTACTGCACTTCAAATGGACATCAAAATTGAAGGCATCACTGAAGAAATCATGGAAGTTGCATTGAACCAAGCTTATGCAGGTCGTATGCACATCTTGAATGCAATGAACCAAGTGATTTCACGTGCACGTCCAGAAATTTCTATGCACGCGCCGACCTTCCAAGTCATCAACATCAACCCAGACAAGATTCGTGATGTAATTGGTAAAGGTGGTGCAACCATCCGTCAAATTACTGAAGAAACTAAAGCTGCAATTGATATTGAAGACAACGGTACAGTACGTGTATTTGGTGAAACCAAAGCTGCTGCACAAGCTGCTGTTGCAAAAATCCAAGCATTAACTGCTGAAATTGAACCAGGTACAATTTACACAGGTAAAGTCATCCGTATTGTTGAATTCGGTGCTTTCGTAAATATCCTTCCGGGTACTGACGGTCTACTTCACATTTCACAAATCTCGAACGAGCGTATTGCTAACGTAGCAGACGTTCTGAAAGAAGGTCAGGAAGTGAAAGTACAGGTTGCCGATGTAGACAACCGTGGTCGTATCAAATTAACTATGAAAGACATCGAACAAGCATAATGCTGTGTTGATGATCTGAAATGGTCAATGAAAAGCCCGTATTCAAACTGAATGCGGGCTTTTTTTTATGTGCAAAATTTTGTTGATTTTAATAGGCGATACAATCATTACATGAACACTAGAATAAATAGCAACGCATATTTGAAAACGATCGCATTTCATGCTTAAACTGAGTACGTCTTAAAATCTCAAAAAACCGTACAAGAAAACTGAAAATAGAGTAGCCTGTTCTATGCAAAGTTATTATTTCTATCTGCATACCAATCACAAAACCAATATTTATGTGCAAAAACAGCCAATTGAAGGGCTTGAGCCTGAATTTATCTGGATTGATTGTACCCGTGATGATGTACTTAACCGAGCCGAACAGTGGCAACAGGAAATTTTTCAGCATAGTCAGTTGTCGCTGAACGAGTATCATGTGCGTGATATTTTAAATCTTGAACATCCTTGTGCTTTTGACACCTTAGATGATTATGACCTGCTCATTTTTCGTAAATTGATTACTCCCGAAGACCGTATTGCCACAGGGCTGCAACTGGGGGAGAAACATGAGCGGGTTTTTGGACTTGCTACCACGCCTATGAGTTTTATTATGACACCGCAGGTGCTGATCACCGTACGTGAGCAGGGCAATAAAGTCATGGAAAGCTATTTGTCACGTGTCGAAGCAGCGGTGCAACGTCCTATTGAAGAACAAAATAAGGCACGCAAACTGGCATCAACGCCACTGGATTTGACTTTACGTTTACTGAATTTGGTGGCTGATGATTACTTGGATATTCGCATGCCACTGACCCGCCGTGTGGAATATTGGCAACAAGAATTATTGCAAGGTCATCGGCGTTTTACCCGCTGGCATCAATTACTGCAAGAAAATATGGCATTTCAGCAAGTTGAAAATTTGTGTGAAGAGCAAATTGAAGCTTTGCAAGAATTACGTGATGAAATTGTGGATAACTACCCACATTTGCATGGAAAAAACGTAGTGAAAAGCAGGATATTATTTTAGTGCGGTTAGACGATTTAACCAGTCATATTGAACGAATTCAAAAGCATACTATTCGGTTGCGTTCTGCAGTACAAACTGCCATTGATCTGCATTTTTCTGCAATTGCCAACCAAACCAATGAAAATATGCGAATTTTGGCGATTATTACCGCAGTTTCTGCCCCTTTAACTTTATTTACAGGTATTTATGGCATGAACTTTGAGTTTATGCCGGGTTTAAGACATGCGCAGGCCTTTTGGATTATGCTGGGCGTAATGGTCATGACCACTTTACTGTTGCTGTATTATTTCTATCGCCGTCACATGGTGGGACGGGGTGAAAAAAGTGTGATTGATATGTTGGCGCAACAACATAGCGATCAACACATGAGTTTATTCTAGTTTTTAGATTACGAACCGATTAAGCAAACTGTAAAAGGCACCATCAAAGAAGTAGAAAAGTTGACCAAGCTGAAATAATTAAGCTATCGCTTTTGCTTGTCTAAAATGTGACATATTTTCAGCTTTTCAGCTTTTCAGCTTTTCAGCTTTTCAGCTTTTCAGCTTTTCAGCTTTTCAGCTTTTCAGCACATTAGCCGTTTTTGTGCGTTTGGGCAGTGTCACATACAGCCAAGTATTCTCTGCCTTAATTTAATTATTTAAGTTGAGATAGATTGACTCAAATTTGAATATTGAATGTGTATCAAGCCAGTTGATCATTCTGTGCATTGCGAAGCAAGTGGTACATTTCATCTTTAAGCTTAAGTTTTTTACGCTTCAGCGCTTCAATGTCATCATTAATTTGATGCACTGGATCAAGCTCAAGTTGAATAATCTCACGATCAAGCTGTTCATGGTCTTCAAAAATTTTTGAAAAATGTGGATTGCTGTCACGTAATACCTGAATTAAATCACGAAATTCAGGGAACATATTTTTAATCTTTTTGTTGCAGTCTTTGGTCTTCATTGTGGCGATCATTCTCAAGAAACAATTAATAGGGCATACAAAGAAAAACGCTCTAGCAAGCTTAAATGGACTTGGCTAGAGCGTTGGCTTAGCTATGTTGAAAATTCAGATGTTTAACTTCTTTGCGTAATTTTTGAACTTCATCAATCAGGTCTAGCATCATGGCTACAGCTGAAAAGCTGGCTTCAAAGTCGCGTTGTAGACGATAGGCCTGACGAGCGCGAGTCACATCTTCACCAAAAAATTGATGGATACGTTCTGCAGGGCGGGAAGGTAAGATGTCATATTCTAGAAGTTGTAAGACCCATTCTGGGCTTTGCCCACAGGCAGCAGCAAAATTTTTTAAATCGAGTTGGGTAAACTCTTCTATGAGTTCTGTATGTTGTCCGTCTAAAGTAGTTTCACGATATAGAATAGTGGTCATAGCATACTCCTTCTAGTTTATTTCAAGTTGAATCATCAACCTGAAATGAGGGGTTGTATTTGCATCTGATTGCTTTATATCAAAGTGGATGATCCTTTAATTTAGCGCCTATAGCATGCAATTGAGTCTATTATTTGTATTGCTTTGGTGAATTTGTGGCCTATCCATGCCGTTGGGTTATTCTGCTTAGAATTAAAATGCACAACCAATATAGATTGTTTTTTGTGCAATGTGTTTAATTATTCAAGCATTTCATCAGAAGTGATAGCCTAAAGTTTAAGCTTATTGTTTCAAAGTATGACAATAAAAAAGACCCTTGAAAGGGTCTTTGGGATCAGCAGCTTATTCTGAATGGCGATGGAACTTAGTATTTCACCCAAGTCACGCTTCGGCCAATTACAGAAACACCAACATAACCACGTAAGGTTAAGCGTTTACCATTTGCACTTAAGCGAGCTTTGCCTTTATAAACCTTACCGCCAATTGGGTCTAGCACGTGGCCTTGGTTAAATTCACGTGGATTTTTCGGGTCTTGTTTAAAGCCCCAAATAAAAGGTAAACCAAGGAAAGGTTTATTTTTGAGTGTGCCTGGACATTTGGTGCAGGTCACCATTTTTTCTGCGCCAGGAACATTGCGGGTTTCAACGATAATACCCTCATAGGTACCATCTGCTTTTTTGCGAATTTCTACATCCGCACGTGAATATCCTGTACGGTCATCAATGGTTTTCCATTTGCCAATTAGAGGATCACTTTCAGCAAAACTCAAACTAGAAAGTGTGGCTAAAATCAGACCTGCAAAAATCCCTTTATAATTTTTTTCATCAATGTGTCCCCAAATGCGTTAAAAATCTTAAAAATAGAGTAAAAATTCTATTTTGAGCTTTATAGCAAGAAAATACTGATGACGCAAATTGATCATGGTAAATTTAGAGAGAAATACGCAAGAAAAACGTGAAAATTAAAGCTTTAGTTCGCTTTTGAAGCTATTGTTTTGATGAGTGCGATAAAAGTCCAATTTAGGATATATCAATCATTTCAGACTTTTATCGCTTAAAAAGAGATGGGGAAAGAACAGCGACTAGTATTTAATCCAAGTCATTTTACGGCTGGCATTGGTAGAAATATCTACATTGTAGAGGGTTAAATGTTTGCCGTTACTGCTTAGGCGTGCGCGCGTTTTATATTGCTTACCCGTACGTGGGTCTAAATAATCACCTTCATAAAATTCAATTTGATTGCTTGGTGTCGCTTTTAAGTGGCTTAATGGCACAAAACCCATGAGTGGCTTATCTTTATTTTTACCAGTGCACAGTGTGCAGCTTTCCAGACGTGGTGCACCAGGTACAGCACGGAGTTCTACAATCTTGGCGGCATAAGCACCTTGTTTGTCTTTGCTCATGACAACATCTGACAATGAAAATCCTGTACGGTAATCTAAAGTTTTCCATTTACCCACGAGCGGGTCAGCATTGGCTGCATAAGCCAGACTTGAACAGCAGATTGCGCTTATGAAAGCTAAACGAGAGAAGAACAGTGTGTTCATAAAATTAACATCCAACAATGAAGACAGCCAAAACATAAAGGCATAAAAAAAATACGGGATTATTTATACCCAATTTTTGCGGTATTTTCTAGTAATTACATGAAAGTTTTGTGAAATAAATCACATGAAAAATAAAGGGATGATAGCTTTTAACGATGCTCAAAGCAGAAATAAAAAATGAGCAGTCAAGGCTGCTCATTTTTTATGGTTTTCATGGTTTGGATCACAAAATTTAGCTTAAGTGTTCTCCAAATAAGCCAAGTGCTTCTTCGGCACTGAAGGTATATTGTGCGCTACAGAATTGGCAATCCATAGTAATTGGATTTTGATATTCCAGTGTTTCACGTACTGCAGCGACACCAATTTGAATTAACGCATTAGCACAGCGTTCTTTAGAACAGGTACAACCAAAACGCAGTGCTTCTACTTCAGGTAAACGCACCTGTTCTTCATTGTATAAACGGTACAGAATTTCATTGACTTCTAAATCTGTCAATTCTTCGGCCTTTAAGGTTTCCGTGAGCATAGTCACACGTGGCCATAAATCTTCATCGACTCGTTGTTGTTCTTCTTCACTGTTACGTGGCAACAGTTGAATTAGTAAGCCGCCCGCACGTTCTGCATTGCTGGCTAACACAATACGGGTAGGAATTTGTGCAGATAAGTCATAATACTGCATTAAACATTCGGCTAAATTGGCTTTATCTAACGGTACAATCCCTTGATAACGTTCACCAAATTCTGGCTCAATGTTAATAAACAACACAGGGCTGACCAGACTTTTCAGTACGGTGCTGCTGTCTTCTGCAGTTAAAAAGTGTGGATCTGGTTCGTAGTCTGCCAACGCACGGACTTCACCCAAGTGGTTACATTCAGCCATGGCCCACTTAAACGTGCCAGATGCCTGAATTTGTAGGCTGATGCGACCCTTAATTTTTAGGGTACTGGCCAACAATGCAGTGGCGCAAAGCATTTCGCCCAACAATACTTGTACCGCTGGCACATAGTCACGTTGTTTTAGAATGGTTTGCAAAGCATCTTCGAGATGAACTACCTCACCACGAACAGGGCTATCTTCAATAAAAAAGCGTTGGCGTAAATCAGACATAAAATTCTCCATAACCCTGTTTTAATGGTGGCATTATTGTAAAACACAAGTCAGTTTGCTGCATCACGTGTTACATCAATATGACCACTATGTAAGCCACGTTTTAAATCGACCCCGAGTGGCATTTCACGGTTTTGTGCATCACTTTCAAACAGGTGTTCTAATTCGGCCAAGGCATTACGATGGGTTTCATAAATTTTTTGTTCATCGGTATAAATATGTTGCTGCTGTGCCAATAGCTTTTCATCATAATCACGGAACAATTCAATACTTTTATAGGCATCATCTTCATTAATACCCAAATCACGCAAAGCCTGATAGGCCATGCCCAAGGAGGATAAATAGGTTTCCCGCCAAATATGGGTCACGCCTAAATCACGTAATAAATGCACGTGATGGCGGTCACGGGCACGTACCAATAATTTCAATTCAGGATAATTCAGGCGAATATGTCGTGCGACATTCATTGAATCTTCAATATCATCAATGGCTAAAATAAAAATTTGGGCATGTTGAATGCCTGCGGCACGTAAAATTTCAGGTTGGGTGGCATCGCCATAATAGACTTTGCCGCCATAATTACGCACAAAATCAATTTTGTCGATATTACTGTCAATTGCGGTAAAGTGCTGATGCTGTAAATGCGCCACACGGGCAATGATTTGTCCAAAACGGCCAAAGCCTGCAATGATCATA
This sequence comes from Acinetobacter sp. A1, assembly GCF_012371315.1. Classification (NCBI taxonomy): domain Bacteria; kingdom Pseudomonadati; phylum Pseudomonadota; class Gammaproteobacteria; order Moraxellales; family Moraxellaceae; genus Acinetobacter; species Acinetobacter sp. A1. Next base: position 55,511 of record NZ_JAAZQY010000004.1, on the reverse strand, counting down.
GGTGGATGCGCATCGGGAATCTCATCATACACAGGTATTTTTTCCCGCTCCAAACGCGGGATAATTTGACTGCTCATCAACCAATATAAAATTGGGGTCAGTACCATCGACAACGTCACAATCAAAGTCAGCGGTTGCAGCATGGCTTGACTGAGCACACTTTCACTTTGCGCAACGCTCAGCACCACAAAGGCAAACTCACCGCCTTGAGCCAAGCACGTTGCCAAGAGCAAACTATTGCGCCAAGAATATTCAAAATAACGTGCAATGGCCGTTAGGGTTAGCAGTTTGATGAGCATTAAGCCCAACGCACCGCCAATAATCAACCATGGCTGTTCCACCAACAAGGAAAGCTGGGTGCTCATACCTACAGTCATAAAGAATAGGCCCAGTAACAGACCCTTAAAGGGTGCAATGCTGGCTTCGAGTTCATGACGAAATTCAGAGTCGGCCAACAAGACACCCGTTAAAAATGCGCCTAAAGTGGTGCTAATGCCCAGCACATCCATAATGCTGACCACGCCGAGCACAATGAATAGACCTACTGCCGTGATCAGTTCATGTGCACCACTTTTGGCCACAAAACGGAAGAAGGGACGCATTAGATAACGGCTAAATAAAAACAGTCCGCTAAAGGTGGCAATAATGGCTGCAAAGTAGGCAATACCATGGTGGGTAGATTCAGCACCTGCCAGCATGGGAATCATGGCAATTAAAGGAATTGCGGCGATATCTTGAAACAGTAAGATTGAAAAGGATTGCTGCCCATAACTGCTATTGAGTTGTTGCTTTTCTTGCAGCATTTGCAGCACAAATGCGGTGGAGGACAGCGCTAATGCAAAACCAATTACCACGCTTGCAGCAATGCCTTGCTGTAAGGCAAAAAATGCCAACACAGCCAGTAAAACGCCTGTAATGCCGACCTGTAAACTGCCTAAAACAAAAATGGGTTTACGCATATCCCATAGTCGTTGTGGACGTAGTTCCAAGCCAATAATAAACATCAGGAAGACCACGCCGTACTCTGCCAATTCCTGAATGGCATCCGGGTCGCTGGCAATATTGAAAACACTTGGGCCAAGTAAGATGCCTGTAAACAAATAGCCCAGCACTGTGGCAATGCCAAAGCGTTTTAGTAAGGGCACTAGTAGCAAAGAAGCACCCAAAAAAATGGTCATTTGTAACAATAAGGACATGTGGGCATCCAAAGTTTAAAGCGGTGGATTATTGCAATACAGGGTTTTGCAGCCAAAACAGCAATTTACTGGGTTAGCTAAATTCTTGTGGATCTATATCTAAACTTAGTTTCATGCTGGATGGCTTTTCATGCAACATATTTTGCCACCAGTTCCTGATATAAAAATGTAAGCGCGCCCGATCTTTAGACAATAGCACCATGTGCGCTTGGAAACGACCTGCCTTACGTTCCATTGGCGCAGGAATAGGCCCCCAAATATCAATTAATTGTTCGGAATGTTCCCTGAGCCATTGCGCATGTTGTTGTAAAAACTGTTGGTTTAATTCCTGACTTTTGGACTCACAGCGAATCAGCGCAGTATAACGATATGGCGGCAGTTGCGCGGCTTTACGCTCTTTTAAACTTTGTTTGGCAAACTTGCGGTAATCTCCCTCGACCAAGGTGGTGAGTAAAGGATGATCAGGACGTAAACTTTGCAAATAAACATCGCCTTTATGTTCACCACGCCCTGCACGTCCTGCCACTTGCACAATCAGTTGGGCGGTACGTTCAGGTGCGCGAATATCAACACTGAGCAAGCCTGAATCGATATCTAAAATAGCCACCAAGGTTACATAAGGAAAGTGATGTCCTTTGGCCAGCATTTGTGTGCCCAGTAAAATTAGGGGTTCACTGCGTTGAATACGGTCATAAATTTTTTGCCAGCTGCCGACACGACTGGTTGAGTCACGATCTACCCGAATCACATCTATATCTGGGAACAGTTCATTTAGACTGTCTTCCACTTTGGCGGTACCCATGCCCACAGGTTTGAGTTCTTCATGGTTGCAGGCAGGGCATTGCTCAGGTTTGCGGTGAATTGTTCCGCAGTGGTGGCAGTGTAAATGCACATAAGGTTGATGATGCAGGGTAAAGTTGGCATCACAATGTGGGCATTTGGCTTGCCAGGCACAATTTTCACAAATCAGGACTGGAGCATAGCCACGTCGGTTTAAAAACACCAAGACTTGTTCTTTTTTTGCCAGACGTTTTTTCATTTCATCAATCAATTGTTGACTGATGCCATGCTGTTTTTTTGCAATTTTTAAGTCAATCAGGTGGATTTTAGGCATAAGCGCGGTGCCCGCCCGTTGATTCAGCTCCAAACATTGCATTTTGCCTTGATCGACCAAGGCATAACTGTCAATACTTGGTGTAGCTGAACCTAAAATAACAGGGCAATTTTCCAGATGGGCACGGTAAAGGGCGACATCTCGGGCATGATAGCGAAAACCTTCTTGTTGTTTAAAAGACAGGTCGTGTTCTTCATCTAAAATAATCAAGCCCAAATTTGGCAATGGAGTATAAATCGCAGAGCGTGTGCCTAAAATAATAGACGCTTTGCCTGTTTGTGCCGCCTGCCACGCTTGCAAACGTTTGGAATCATTTAAACCCGAATGTAAGAGGGCAATATGGCAGTGAAAACGTGACTGAAAACGGCTGATGGTTTGCGGGGTCAGTCCAATTTCTGGGACTAACACCAGCACTTGTTTGCCCTGTTTTAGTACCTCATGCATGATGTGCAAGTACACTTCAGTTTTGCCGCTGCCTGTTAAGCCATCTAGTAAAAAAGCTTTATATTGCTGCCGAACTTTAAGTGCGCTGTCGATGGCTTTTTTCTGATCGGGATTGGGCGTTAAAGGCATTTGTGCCAAAGTGACAGGCATTGGGCTGAAATCTTGGGTTTCCAAAACACATTCGCAAATTTCTTTGCTTGCTAAAGCTTTTAGGGTGGAGGTTTCAATGCCTGCTAAATTTAAAATATTTTCAGAAGTGCCCGTTGGATGCAGCTTTAAAATTTTATAGGCTTCCTGCTGTTTTTCTGAGCGTTTAATTTTAGCCTCGGCCTGTGCATCTAGCAGTTTCCAAGTTCGAGCCAGTAAATTATAGGGCTTGGCTTGACGCAATAAACTTGGCAAAGCGCTGTGCATCACTTCACCAATGGGAAATTGGTAATATTGTGACGCCCATGTCAACAAAGTTAAAACTTTAGCGTCTAAAATCGCTTGTTCATCTAACAGTTCGGTAATGGCTTTGAGTTTAAAACGTGGGTTAATTGGGGTGTCGAGCGCCAGTTTTTCGACAATAATCCCAACCAAGTTTTGCCGACCAAAGGACACCAACACCCGTGCGCCAACGGCTGCTTGCTGATATTGTGCTGCACTGAGCATGTAATCGAAGCAGTCATAAAGATATACGGGTACAGCCACTCGAATACGGTAAATGGGCTGCGGGTCTAAAGTCGAATCTGGCATAAAAAAGTCGTACCGTCCTGTGAAAATTGGCATCGTGCTCTGTGTTGGCTTGTGATAGAGTGAGCACAGAATTTATATCTAAGAATATGAATGATTTTAGTGGTCAGACGCAACTGCGCTGCAAGAAATTTTGGAAAATTAGAGCATTACAATGCCAGCATATCAATTTACTGCCATTGACGCTTCAGGGAAGCAGCAAAAAGGTGTTTTAGAGGGCGATTCTGCACGTCAAATTCGTCAGCAATTGCGGGACAAAGAATGGATTCCTGTCAGTGTCGATGCCGTTGAACAGAAAGATAAGCACAGCGGCAGACAGTGGTTTCAGAAAAAAATTACCGCCTATGATTTGGCTTTGCTGACCCGACAATTGTCAGTATTGGTGGCAGCCTCAATTCCATTGGAAGAAGCGGTTCGTGCAGTGGGCAAGCAAAGTGAAAAAGCGCACGTGCAAAATTTGCTGATGTCGGTGCGCTCCAAAGTACTAGAAGGCTATTCACTGGCCAATGCTTTACAGCAATCGGGACGTTTTCCAGACTTATATATTGCGACCATTGCCGCAGGTGAGCGTTCAGGGCATCTGGATTTAATTCTGGAACAATTGGCAGACTACACCGAAAATCGTTTTGCCATGCAGAAAAAAATTCAAGGCGCCATGATTTATCCCATCATTTTAATGCTGATGTCCTTTGCGATTGTAATGGGCTTAATGACCTATGTGGTGCCCGACATTGTTAAAACCTTTGACCAAAGTAAAGATGCTTTGCCGTGGATTACCGTAGCTTTAATGAAAGCCAGTGATTTTATCCGTGCAGCATGGCCATTTTTACTGGTGGCATCGGTGATTGGGGTTTTATTGCTGGCTCGTTTTTTACGTACTCAGGCAGGGCATTATGCCTTTGACCGTTTAACCTTAAAATTGCCGTTATTTGGCAAGTTATCACGCGGTATTAATGCAGCACGTTTTGCCAGTACCTTGTCTATTCTGACTCAGTCAGGTGTGCCGTTGGTCGACGCGCTGAAAATAGGAGCGGCAGTTAGCAATAATTGGGTGATTCGTGATTCTGTCAATTTGGCAGCAGAAAAAGTGACCGAAGGTGGTAACTTGGCGACTCAATTGGAGCGGAGTGGTTATTTTCCACCGATGATGGTACAAATGATCAAAAGTGGCGAAGCCTCGGGTGAGTTAGACCGCATGTTGTCACGTGCCTCGGTGATGCAGGATCGTGAAGTGACCACGTTGATTTCAACCTTGTTGGCACTGTTGGAACCGCTCATGTTAGTGTTGATGGCCAGTATTGTATTGGTGATTGTAATTGCGGTGATGCTGCCAATTGTGAATATGAACAATATGATTTAAATCGTTTTGAAGCATCCTTCTTCAAACTGAACTTAAAATAAATGTCGAATTGATATAAATACATGAGAGAAATTGAATGAAACGGAATCAACTCAATAAGCAATCTGGTTTTACCCTGATTGAAGTGATGGTGGTGATTGTCATTTTAGGGGTGTTGGCTGCCTTAATCGTACCGAATGTGATGGGACGTGGTGAAAAAGCCAAAGTGGATACCACTGCCATTACTTTAAAAGGAGTAGCAGGGGCGCTGGATCAATATAAACTCGACAATGGTAAATATCCATCTATGCAAGATGGCGGTTTAGATGCTTTGGTGAATCAGCCTGCATCGGCTAAAAACTGGTTGCCTGGCGGTTATGTGAAAGGGGGCTATCCGAAAGACAGTTGGGATAATGACATTCAATATGTGATTCCAGGTGCGGAAGGACGTACGTTTGATTTGTATTCATTTGGTGCAGATGGTCAGCAAGGTGGTGAAGGCACCGATGCCGATATTTATTATCAGCCTTAATGTTTATTGAATGTGGTATACGCTGCATTTATAAAGCAAATAGATTCAACATCTATAGCCGTTGTTATCGATATGATGAAATAAAAAACCGAGCATAGCTCGGTTTTTTAAGTTATTTTGCCTGAGCTGCATCATTAGCGCCGTGATTTAAACGAGACATCTACCTGACGTGGACGATAAATCCAGCCCAGAATTAATAACAGCAAAGAGAAAATCAGCACAGGCCAATCGCTGAGTCGACTATACAGTGTTTCACCTTGCATGGCAGGCAACTCACCGCGTAGCACAAACTCTTGATCCATTGGTGCTTGTTTTACAATGCGACCATGATGATCAATAAATGCAGTTACCCCTGTATTGGTGGCACGAATAAACCAGCGTCCATTTTCTTTGGCACGCATTTGCACCATTTGTAAGTGTTGCAGCGGCCCTGCAGTACCAGTAAACCACGCATCATTAGACACGGTTACCAAAAAGTCACTTTGGCTGGCATTTCTGCGGGTCAGGTTCGGATAGGCCACTTCATAACAGATGGCTGCACCCAAATCATGCTGCTTAATGGAAAGCGGCTTTTGATCTGATGCCCCCCGTGAAAAACCACTCATCGATGGGTCATTTTGCATGGCAGGTAAAACCCAGCTCAGTAAACCTGAAAGTGGAATGTATTCACCAAAAGGTACCAAACGTTGTTTTTTATACAAGCCTTCTGCGGCGTCACCCGTTGCCATAATACTGTTGTAGTACATTGGATGTTGCTGAACTTGTGATTCAGGCAAGTCCCAGTACGGAATACCTGTGACCCATGAACTCCCTGTTTTTTCTGCCTGTGTTTTCATGGCATCTAAAAACGGTTCAATATCGGTCTGGAACATTGGAATTGAAGACTCAGGCCAGACAATAATGTCACGTCCCCATTCGGTTCGAGTCAGGCGAGTATAAATTTCCAGTGTCTTGATTTGGTATTCTGTGAGCCACTTTAAGTCTTGTGGAATGTTGCCCTGAATCAGAGAAACCGACAGCGGCTTTTCTGCTTTTTCAGTCACAAAACTGAGTTGCGCTGCACCCCATGCGCCCAAGAGTAAAATTGCAGATGGAATAAGCCAAAAGATTCGTTTTTTCAGGATTTCTACCAGTGCACAGGCCAGTAGAATGACCACAAAAGACACCCCGAAAATACCAAACAGCGGTGCATAGCTATCTAAAAAGCGTTCGGTAAAGGCATAACCTGCAAATAGCCACGGAAAACCTGTAAATACCCAAGTTTTCGCCCATTCAAAAAATACCCACAGTGGTGCGAAGGTTAGAGGCGTTTCAGGGAAAAACCGACGATACAACCATGTCTGCATGGCAGTAAACAGCCCCATGAGCAAGGCCATAATCGCAATCATCACCACGCTTAAAAAAGCGTTGGTATCGCCGTAGACATGAATAGATGTATAGAGCCAGAAAGCACCAACAAACCAAAGCCCGATCCCGTAAGACCAACCGATAAAGAAAGCCTGTTTAGGGTTGCGTTTGCTTAAGCTGGCATACAGTAAAGCTGGTGACAGCAGGGCAATCCACCAGTAATGATAAGGGGCAAGTGCCAGACTAAATACGGCACCTGCTAACAGCGCAATGATGAGTGGATAAATCAGAGGCAGTTGTTGATGTTCTGAAGCATTGGACAGCTTGGAAAAAAAAGACCTCATTGACGTACGGCTCGAATCAGATGAATAGTGCGGGCATCTGCTTCAAGAATGGTGAACTCCCAATTGCCAATCACAATCACTTGTCCTTGCAAGTCACTCACTAAACCAATTTCTTGAAGCAATAAACCGCCCACAGTTTCTACTTCATCGTCAGAAAAATCTGCATCTAAAACATTGTTAAAATGTTCGATTGGTGTAAGTGCTTGTACCAGCCAAGTGTTTGCAGTTTTCGGGTCATTATCTGGAATAATGTATTCTGCTTCTTCGTCTATATTGTCGTGTTCATCTTCAATTTCACCGACAATCTCTTCCAAAATGTCTTCTAGCGTGACCAAACCTGAAGTGGTGCCGTATTCATCAATCACAACCGCAATATGGGTTTGAGTGTTTTTAAGCATGCGCAACACTTGGTCTGAGCGTGCACTTTCAGGCACAAACAATGGCTGACGCATGAGGGCACGAATATCGACTTTGGTTCTTTGTTCGGTCAGTAATGGCAATAAATCTTTTGCCAATAAAATTCCCACCACATTGTCTGGTTGGTCAGATGAAAACACAGGAAAACGTGAATGTGCCGATTCGACCAGAACGTGCAGAATGTCAAGTAACTCATCATCTTCCTGCAAGCTAATCATCGCGGTACGTGGGGTCATCACTTCACGAATTTTGGTGGCAGGTAAATCCAGAACACCTTCGAGCATTGCCACCGTATCGGGTTCTAAAAAACGACGTGAATCTTGTACTAATTTTAGCAATTCATCGCGGGTTTCTGGCGCGGTGCCTAACCATTTTCTTAAGCCACGCATACCCCACGATGGGCCTGATTCCTCGTGCATGATCTTTCCTAAAGACTCTTTATATCTAAAAAACTTAGCTTAATCATACCTTAGAAAACACAGTTGTCTATTGCTAATCTTGGTAGAAAAGTAGGGCAAAGACGTCATGTGCAAGTGCTGCGGGATGCAGCGGCAACACATCAAATAAGAGTGAGCTTTATGCTAAACTAGCGCGATGTTTTAAATACCGAGTCTGTGCATGTCTGAACTTCCTGTCACACCTAGCATTCAATTAAATACGCGTGGTTTGCGTTGCCCTGAACCTGTGATGATGTTGCATCAAGCCATTCGCAAGTCTAAATCGGGTGATGTAGTTGAGGTTTTTGCAACAGACAACTCTACGTCTTGGGATATTCCAAAATTTTGTATGCATTTAGGGCATGAGTTGTTATTGCAAGAAGAGCGCCTAGATGAGCAGGGCAATAAAGAGTTTCACTATTTAGTGAAAAAAGGTTAATGAAAAAGTATTCGCACTGAAACCGCCCATCATGAAATAACGATAACTATAAAAATAATGTGATCAATACAGGCATATTTCATTTGTTATTTGTGCAAATTGAAATATGCCTTTTGTGTTTTTGAACGTCCAAGACATCTTTATTTTTTTAATGATTCAAATATTGAACCCGCATCACAGCTCAAACTGAAAAATGCTGAAAGTATCCATTTCTTGCGTTAGGCATCGCACATTTTTGGGGATGCTTTTTAACTTTTATGCATTTTTTTAGCTTGCTGTGTGCTGGTGCAAAATTATGCGACGTTATGTGTAAGGTATAAAAAACCATTTGTAAAATGTGAACTTGAATTGTATTTTAGTTATTGATTTTTAACAAAATAATTTAAATTATTTTTTAATATATGGAAAAATTAGCCTATAATGCGATCAGTTTATTGAGTTCGATTGCAGAATATTTGGGGATAAAGGCTTTACCAAATCGGGTGAAGACAAGTTGGTGTTTACAGGCAATAACCAGTATTTGGGCGATTCGATTGTGCGCGGTGGCGTGCTGGAAATTAATGGCAATAATGGACCATCAAAATTTCAGTTGCATGCAGGTGAGCTAACCGGCTATGGCCGTATTGCAGATGTACAGCAAACTGGTGGCTGGCTGAATAATGAAGGCAATTTGACCATTACAGGCAATTATTCAATGCAAATTGCTGCAGACCAGCAGCAAAACGCTGGTTTTAAAGCACGTTTTGGAAATTTACTGACCGTCACGGGCACTGCAAATTTGGCAGGCACGCTAAATCTGTTTGATGAAGTACCGCTGGATCAACCGCTGATTACTGCACAAGGTTCACAAACTACGGTGCTTCGTGCACAGCAAGGGATACAACGTGAGTTCGATACGTATCGTTCTACCAATCCATTATTTGAACTGACCCAAGTCAGTTATCGTCCTGAACTGAATACAGCGGGTGAAGTGCTACGAGCAACAGATAGTTTAAAAACGGATGTGGTGATTACGGCAAAACGTAAATCGGCAGAAACCGTTGCAGCACTTGCTCCAGAGCTTGAAGGTCGTGAACAAGTTGCCCGTAACTTAGATGCTGTACTTGCTGGCCTAGACCAAAAACAGCAACTTACTACATTGGAAGATGCCGAAAAAGTATTTGCCAATCGATTATTCAATAATTTTGCACAGACCGTACGCTACAACAATGCTGAAAGCACTGTCTCTACGCAGGCGCTGAATCAGTTATTTCACCAATTTGATCCGAGTTTTTATGCCAACACAATTTTAAATGTGGCAGAGGAAAGCAGTCAGCAAGAACGTCAGTTTGCACAGCGTTTGGCAACTATGCAGCCGAAGCAGGTTTGGTTTTCGGGCGATTACCAAAGTTATGATATGGATTATGCGGGCTTAAATAGTGAGCGCCGTACCCATCACCAAGGCGCAGGTATTGCAACAAAACTGGCAGGCGTAACTTTGGCGGCTCAAGCAGATTTAAGTCAAATGGATTTAGCAGATCGTCTGAACATGGGAACGCAAAATCGTACCGAAAGTAAAGGTTATGCCCTGACTTTGGGGGCTGCGCAGCAATTTGGGTCTGATTTAAGTGTTGCGGCATGGTTAAAAGGTATGCATGTGAATGTGGATGCACAGCGCAGTCATGCACAAGCACAAAAAGTTGAGTTTGATGGACAAATGTATGCTGCAGGTTTGCGTTTAGATTATAGCTATCCACTCAACCAAAAAATGCAGATTCAACCGTATTTAGATGCATCGTTTCAGCATTATGCGCATGCAGATCAGACCAAGCATGACGTAGTCAATAGTTTAGATGACTTGGTGATGCAGCGCTGGAATTTAGGTGCGGGTGTACAGGCCAATTATTAGTTTAATCCCGCTTGGCAGTTGCAAGGTAGTTTGTACTATAGCCAGCCCATTCAGGAAAAAGCTTATTTAGATACACATTATGTAGGCACAACGGAGCAATTGAAGTTTGATGCTTGGCATGCCGATAAAGGCCAATATCATGCTGCTCTGGGGTCAAAAATTGATTTGGGGCAACATAGCTTTATCAATTTGAATTATGAATATAGTGGGCGCTCACACAGCGACAGTCATCGGGTACAGTTGGCGGTGACCACTCAATTCTAATAACAGTTTCAAGCATGGATGAGAGGCTTGAATTTTAATGAAAACAGCTCCGCAGATACATGTTGGGGCTGTTTTTATGCAGCTTAGCTTTAACAGCTAAGTCTGCGTGATCAATAGACCCTATTTAGATGATAAGGAATAGACTCTATTGAGCATAAAAAAGCAGTGCCAAGGCACTGCTTTTGAGTTTTTGAATTGCGATTCGTAATTACATATTTGGATAGTTTGGACCACCGCCACCTTCAGGTGTTACCCAAGTGATGTTCTGTGATGGGTCTTTAATGTCACAAGTCTTACAGTGCACACAGTTCGCTGCGTTAATCTGGAAGCGTTTTGAACCATCATCATTTTCCATGATTTCATAAACACCTGCAGGGCAGTAGCGTTGAGCTGGCTCATCCCATTTTGGTAAGTTCACGTTTACAGGAATGTCTGCATTGGTTAATTTCAAATGTGCAGGTTGGTTTTCTTCATGCACAGTATTGGATACAAACACCGAAGATAAACGGTCAAAGGTCAATTTGCCATCTGGTTTTGGATAATTCGGCTTAAAGCTCACTGCATCTACCGTTTTTAGTGCGCTAAAGTCAGGCACTAAATCATGCAGGGTAAATGGCACTTTAAATACGTTCTGATCGATGAAGTTAAACGCACCACCAAACCACTGACCAAATTTATGCATTGCAGGGCCAAAGTTACGTGCGTTGTATAACTCTTCTTTAAGCCAGCTGTTGTTGAATTTTTCTGTGTAGGCAGTCAATTCTTTAACAAAGAAATCTTCGCCTTCAGTGACACGGGCAATTGCTAAATCACCGCCTTTTGCGACACCCGCAGCAATCGCTTCAAATACCGCTTCACCGCAAAGCATGCCAGATTTCATGGCTGTGTGAGAGCCTTTGATTTTGGCAAAGTTTAAGAAGCCCGCATCATCACCAATTAAAGAACCACCAGGGAAAGTGAATTTTGGCAATGAGTTAAAGCCACCTTTAGTCACTGCACGCGCGCCATAAGAAATACGTTTACCACCTTCCAAATATTGCTTGATCAGTGGGTGAGTTTTCCAGCGTTGCATTTCCATAAATGGATACATGTGTGGGTTGGTATAAGACAAGTCCACAATCATACCCAAAGTCACTTGGTTGTTTTCTGCGTGGTATAACCACCAACCGCCAGAAGAACCCGTTTCACTTAATGGCCAGCCTGCACCGTGCATAACTAAGCCAGGTTTGTGCTTGGCAGGGTCAATTTCCCATAACTCTTTAATACCAATCCCGTAGTGTTGTGGGTCAGCATCTTTATCTAAATTGAATTGCTGGATTAAACGCTTACCTAAGTGACCACGGCAGCCTTCAGCAAAAATGGTGTATTTGGCATGCAACTCATAACCTGGAGTAAAGTTATGCGTTGGCTCGCCATCTTTAGCAATGCCCATGTCACCGGTTTGAATACCTTTTACCGTACCATCGGCATGATACAGAATTTCAGATGCCGCAAAGCCTGGGAAAATAGAAACTTCTAATTCTTCCGCTTTTTGACCTAACCAGCGCACCACGTTCCCTAAAGAGATCACGTAATTACCATCGTTATGCATGGTTTTTGGCACCATCCAATGCGGTGCTTCTTGCGCTTTTTCAGGTGACATTAAGAAGAAAGTTTTATCTTCAGTCACAGGCACATTTAAAGGTGCGCCTTCTTCTTTCCAGTTTGGGAATAACTCATTGATGGCACGTGGTTCAAGCACTGCCCCTGAAAGGATATGAGCACCAACTTCAGAGCCTTTTTCGACCACACAAACGGACAGATCATTTAAATTGTTTTCAATTGCAAGTTGACGAATTTTGATCGCGGCAGAAAGACCCGCAGGGCCTGCGCCTACGATTACAACGTCAAACTCCATCGATTCACGTTCGATGTGTTCCATGTAGGACTCCTCATATAATTGAAGGTGGCAACCGCAGAAACCAACGGTGCTGCCATGAGTATTTCTAGTTCCCAGACACAAATTTAATTATGTCTTTTACAGTATGGGCAAGTATTGTGAGCTAGTATAGTTTTAAACCGAGTCTTAGCCAATTGGCTGAATCGTATTATTTTTCCGTCAGTAAGGTACCGCAGCATGAAGCATGACGATAATTCAATCAAACCGACAGAAAATGTAGCTATGGCTGATAATAAAAACTTAATGGACATTGCACAATATATAAAAACTGGACAGTCAGGTCACAAAAGATCAATCCCACCTTTGGCACAATGGCATCCAAAGCATTGTGGTGCAATGGATTTAGTGGTAAAGGCCAACGGAGAATGGTGGCACGAAGGTCAATTGATCAAGCGTCAGGCACTAATAGATTTGTTTTCTAGCGTGCTGTGGAAAGAGCAGGACAAGTTTTATTTAAAAACACCTGTGGAACAAATTGAAATTCAGGTCGAAGACGAACCTTTATTTATTAATCAGGTCGATATTGTTCAGATTGCACAGCAAGACTACATTCAGCTCACCACAACCCATCAGGATATTGTGATTGTTGATGCCGAGCATCCTATTTTCATGCGTGAATATGCAGGTGAGCTGCGTCCTTATGTGCATGTGCGTTTTGGTATTAATGCCCTGATTCAGCGTGCGGCTTTTTTACATTTGGTGGAATTGGGCGAGCTGAGTGAAAATGCGCAGGGCGAAACGATTTTATCGTTGAAAAGTGGTGATTTGCACTTGCATTTAAGCAGCTGAGGTTTAAGCTTTATTCATCCCATTTTGTATTGCTGACCGCTTGCTATGACAGCCATTCATCCTGTTTCTCCCTTAAATCAAGCCATGCCAAAAGCACAAGCCAGTGCGCCAATTGGTATTTTTGATTCGGGCATAGGAGGCTTGTCAGTTGCCATTGAAATTGCAGAATATTTGCCCAATGAGCGCATCCTTTATTATGCCGATACTGCACATGTGCCGTATGGCCCACGTGATGATCAAAATATTCGGGAACTGACGGCTGCCGCCATTGAATGGTTGTATCGTCAAGGCTGTAAAGTTGCGGTGGTGGCATGCAATACAGCCTCTGCATTCAGTCTGGACTATTTGCGTGAACACTATGGGGAAGATTTTCCCATTATTGGTTTGGTACCTGCTTTAAAGCCTGCCGTATTACACAGCCAATCAAAGACTGTGGCAGTTTTGGCAACGCCTGCAACTTTTCGTGGGCAATTGATTAAAGATGTGATGCAGCGTTTTGCCATTCCTGCGCAGGTGCAAGTCCTGAATGTGACCAATCTGGATTTGGTGCCATTTGTAGAACAAGGCGCACAAATGAGTGAAGCTTGCTTGAGTTCATTAAAGCAGAGTCTGCAACCTGTGGTCGATCAGGGTGCAGACTATTTGGTGCTCGGTTGTACGCATTATCCTTTTTTAAAACCTGCAATTGAGTCTATTTTTGGTCAGAAACTGACATTAATTGACTCAGGAATAGCAGTTGCACGTCAAACTTCCCGCATTTTGATTAAAAATGAGTTATTATTTGAACAGTGTTTGACAGATTCTTTACAAATTGCGTGTTATGTCAGCGGGAACAATGCAGAACAATTAAAACCCGTCTTGCAACATCTTATTCCAAAAAATATTTCTTGGAGTATCGCAAATGTGGATGCTGACAACTGACTTTATGACAATTTTTATCATTGGGGATATGCAGGACACGTAAACGGTTCGTGACGTGTAATGTGTAACGGAGAAGGGGAAACCAATGCTCGATAAGCGCTATCAGGTCTTTATCTCGACTTCTGGGGCAGATATGCAGCCAGAACGGGTGATCTTGGCTCAAACATTGGTGGGAATGGGTTTTTTTTCGTGGGGATTAGAGCAACGCACCCCACTCAGTACCGCTTTTGCACGTCGTCAAATTGATGATTGCGATTATGTGGTGATATTACTGGGCAGCCAATATGGTGAGCAATCGGTATCGGGCGTGGGTTACATGCATTTAGAATATATCTATGCCGTGACCAAACAAAAACCGATTGTGGTTTTTATGCATGAAGATCCAGATTCAAGAGATCCATCGTTACATGATGAAAAGCCTGAACTGCGTGAAAAATTTAAAGAATTTCGCAAATTGCTACAGCAAGGGGTTGATCAGGTCTTTAGCTACCGAACCATGCGTGATTTAGAGTTGGCTGTTCGTTTTAACATGTCGCAAATGTTGGAGCGTTATCCGACCACAGGTTGGGTGCGTCCACAAAATACGCAAGCCTTGCATGATGAAATTGAGTGTTTAAAGAATAAATTAAGACAATTAGAAACTGAAATTGGTAAGCGTGAAGAAGACCCATTTTTAAACTTACCCAAAGTGTCTATGCATGAGCCTTATCGGTTTGAATATCGTATGCATGCCTATCAGGATGGTAATTTTAAAGAATTAAAGATTGAAAAAAGTCTAACTTGGGCGCAGTTGCTTGCTGTGCTTGGCAGCACTTTTATTCACCCGACACCTGAAGAATATTTTTCTAAACGCATGAATGAATATTTAAATGAAACGGGGCTGGATGATGCACGTCGGATCATGCCACGTGTACATGCGGTTGCTCGTTCGCAAATTAATATTCGGGCTTTGCACAATATTAAAATGCAAATGCGTCAGAATGACTGGATTGTGCAAGCAGGCCGCGATGACCGACAACGGATGCTCTGGCAAACCACCCTGAAAGCGCAAAAGTTGTTAGAGAGTAATTTGCTAGATCAGGTCCAAGCAAAGACACCGTATTAATCTATCAATCAGTGCTCAAAAAACTGTTAAAGTAGCGGGGTTCGATCAGTAGACAAGAGGGCTGAATGTTGCCTACAGCAAAACCCAAAGTAACCGTTCTTTTAGCCAATTTAGGTACGCCTGATGAACCTACTGCAAGTGCAGTACGCCGTTTTTTAAAGCAGTTTTTGTCTGATCAGCGCGTGATTGAAATCCCTAAACCGATTTGGCAAATTATTTTAGGTTTATTCATTTTGCCGTTTCGCCCCAAACGTGTTGCGCATGCGTATGCCATGGTATGGCAGCAAGATTCACCCATGCGGGAAATTTTGCTGCAACAGGTTGCGGCTTTAAAGCAACAGTTGGCATCACAGTATCCAGAGATTGAATTAGATATTGTGCCTGTGATGACCTATGGCAATCCAGGGATTCAGCAAGCGTTAGCACGTTTGAGTCAAAACCCGCCTGATCATGTGATTTTATTTCCGCTGTTCCCGCAGTATTCAGCTACATCCACTGCGCCTTTGTACGATGCCGTTGCTCACTGGATTCCGAAGCAACGTAATTTACCTGGGCTGTCGATCATTCGTGATTATTATCAGCATCCTTTATATATACAGGCTTTGGCACAAAGTGTACGTGACTTTCAGGCCGAACATGGTGTGGCAGAAAAATTGTTGATGTCATTTCATGGCATTCCACAACCCTATGCAGATAAGGGCGACCCTTATGCCGAGCGTTGCCGTATCACTGCGCAATTGGTTGCCGATGCATTGAATTTAAATGAACAGCAATGGGCAATCAGTTTCCAGTCACGTTTTGGCAAGCAGGAATGGGTTAAGCCCTATACGGATGTTTTGTTAGAAGAGTGGGGGCAGCAGGGGGTGAAATCTGTGCAGATCATGAGCCCTGCTTTTTCTGCAGATTGTCTGGAAACCCTAGAAGAATTAGCGATTCAAAATTCAGAGCTGTTTTTGCAGGCAGGTGGAGAGCAATACGCCTATATTCCTGCCTTAAATACCCGTGCCGATCATTTGGATTTGCTCAATCATTTACTTCAGGCTAATCTTGAGGCTTTAAAGCTTCAGCTCGCCCATTAAATTTTGAGGTCTAGACCTATGTTGCAAGTCAAAATTGTTCCTGTAACTGCATTTCAACAAAACTGCTCAATTGTTTGGGATGCTGAAACCAAAGAAGCAGTTTTGATTGATGCGGGTGGTGAACCTGAAAAATTAAAATCCGAAGTAGAAGCTTTGGGTTTAACCGTAAAAGCCTTATGGCTAACGCATGGACATTTAGACCATGCTGGTGCAGTGGGTGCTTTGCAACATCACTGGAATGTTCCTGTGATTGGTCCACAGAAAGAAGATGCATTTTGGTTAGATCAGTTGCAAGAAGTGTCTGCGCGTTATGGTTTTCCTATTCCTGAACAAGTCACTGTGAGCCAATGGTTAGACGGTGGTGAAGTACTACAACTTGGTGAAGAAAGTTTTGAAGTACGCTATGCCCCAGGACATACTCCAGGTCATGTGATGTTCTATAACGCCAAATATGGCATTTTGTGGACGGGTGATGTGTTGTTTAAGGGTTCTATTGGTCGTACAGATTTTCCGCGCGGTAATCATCAACAATTATTAGATTCAATTCAGCGTGAGTGTTTCAGTTTACCAGATGACACCCAGTTTATTTCAGGTCATGGGCCAATCAGCACCATTGGTTTTGAAAAACAGCATAACCCGTTTGTAGCAGGGCAAGCAGGTTAAAAGCAGTGTGTATTTATGCTTTAAGAAAAAGTCAGCAGTCGCTGACTTTTTTATTTGCGAAAGGGATTATTCAGCATTTGTTTGCTTTCAATTGCAAACAGCATGGTGAAAATTGTCAGTAATATGCCTATGCACAGCATAAGTAAATCATGCGCATACAGTCCAAAGCCTAAACTGCTGGTAGAGAGTAAAATACACAGCATTACAATTCCTTTTAACATGATTTCCATGGTGAGATGTTCCTAGGTTATTTTTTGCTTTCTTTATTGTTATGTGCAGTGACGGAGTCACGAACAGTGCAAAGTATAACCTGTGCTATTTCTGCTGAAAGCAATTATAGAACAACTAAGTTTTGAGCAATTTTTCTAAAAATGTGAAAAATTCCATGAAACTGCGTGTAGTTTTAGGCAATATTTGGCGTGGTAATTTATTGCTTATTCTTCAGAATTTTCTGCTTGAGGCGCATCCTGCGTTGGCAGTCTGTATTCATCATTTGCCCATGCACCTAAATCAATGAGCTTGCAACGTTCGGAACAAAAAGGACGAAATGGATTATTTTCCCATTGCGAAGGTTTGCCACAACGTGGGCAAGGAAAAGAGCGTGGCATGATCAACTCCAAATGAAAAATGCAGGATTGGATTAGGCAAATAGCACCTGACTTGGTAGACTTGTGCCGAATTTTGTAAGTTTGATCTGATTATGCCAATTCGTCAATTTCAAGCACAGCGTATGCATGCCCCTCGTGATTTTCAAGCCATTGCCAATGAATCGGTTTGTGTAGAAATTGGGGCAGGAAAAGGTAAACACGCCCTATTGTTTAGCGGGCAGCATCCTGAGCACAAGTTGATTGCAATTGAGCGCACCCGTGAAAAATTTTTGGCGATGCAAAAACAGCATCAGCTTGAAGGTCAGCAGAACTTACAGATTGTTCATGCCGATGCGATTCCATGGATTGTGCATGCTTTATTCCCTGCACAAGTGGCACAGTTCTTTATTCTTTATCCGAACCCAGAACCGCATAACGCGACGCAGCGTTGGTTGAATATGCCGTTTTTTGAGTTTTTACTGTCACGCCTACAAACAGGCGGCAGTATTACTTTGGTCAGTAATATTCCTGAATATATCGCAGAAGCACAGCAGCAGTTGATTGAGGTGTGGAAACTGCCGTTTATTCAGCAAGATGTACCTGCGGATTCGGCACGCACCCATTTTGAAATTAAATATTTAGCCCGTGGCGAGCGTTGTCAGGAATTGCGTATCACTAAGCCAGCAGGTTATCAAACTCGTTTTGATGACTTTCAGCCTTTACAGGGGCAGCAGCCAGTTTTAATGCCTGCTGAAACAGTTGAAACAAAATCTTCCGCAGATTCAAGCTTAGTTGCTGAGTAAACAGGCATGAAACAGCGCATTGCAATTATTGGTGCAGGCCCTGCAGGCTTAATGGCTGCTGAAGTACTGAGCCAGTATGCCTATGAGGTGCATGTCTATGAGCAAAAACCTTCGGCAGCACGTAAGTTTTTGATGGCAGGCAAAACGGGTCTAAATATTTCACATGCCGAACCAGTTGCACAATTTATTCAGCGTTATGATCAGGCTGAATGGTTGGCGCCATGGATTCAACAATGGGATGCCACGTGGATTCAAAACTGGATGCAGGGTTTAGGTATTCAATCCTATGTAGGTTCATCGGGGCGGATTTTTCCACAAGAAATGAAAGCAGCCCCTTTACTGCGTGCTTGGTTAAAGCGTTTAGCCGATGCAAGTGTGCAATTTCATTATCGACATCAGGTGTGTGATTTAAAACACAATCAACTCAGTATTTTAAATTTAACTACGGCACAGACTGAGCAGCAGCAGTTTGCTGCAATTGTAATGGCATGCGGTGCGGTATCTTGGTCAAAACTGGGTAGCGATGGTGCATGGCAGCGTTGGTTGTCTGCCAATGAAATTCAGCCTTTTCAGGCCAGCAATGCTGGGGTGGAATGTCATTGGTCAAACTATATGCAGCCTGTATTGGGGCAGCCTTTAAAACGTGTGCAGGCATGGGTGGAAGGTACTGAGCCGAGCATGGGCGATATTGTGATCAGCCATTATGGTTTGGAAAGTGGCCTAATTTATAAGCAGGGGCGTGCGCTGCGACAGTTACAGCAAGCACAGCAACCAATGCAGTTATATCTAGATTTATTACCCGATTTAAGCATTGAGCAACTCAGTCAAAAGTTACAACCTTCTAAAAAACAGTCGTTAAGCAATGTATGGCGCAAGGCGGGGCTGGATGCCGCAAAGGCTGCGATTGTACGTGAACTGGTGGATAAAACACTTTGGCAACAACCGCAACGATTGGCGCAGCAGATTAAAAAACTAAAAGTGTCTTTAACAGGCTTTCGGCCGATTGAAGAAGCAATTAGCTGTGCGGGTGGGGTGAAGCGTGAGGTATTGTCGCCACAATTACAGTTAAATTCTAATCCTCAAGTTTTCCTTTGTGGTGAAATACTGGATTGGGATGCTCCGACAGGTGGTTATTTGCTGACAGCCTGTTTTGCCACTGGCCGTGCTGCTGCTGAAGGGGTACATCAGTATTTACAGCAGCATCCCTAAAATGCATTATTCATCAAGCTGAGGATATTGCTCACGCCAATGTTCGAGTTGTTGCTGTGCTTGCAATAAATCTTGCAAACCTTGCTGGCGCTGTTCTGCACGGATTGGATAAGCTGCTGTAGACGTTTGGCTACTTAGATAAGCTGCTTGTTGTTCCCAATAATTGCTCATCAAACCTTGAATATAGCGCCCTTGAGGGGTTTTTAAATCTAAGTCTTTCAGCATGGCTAAGGCAGATTGCATATTGTCATGCAAGCGGCTTTGTGCAAAGGCCGCATCAAGTTGCTTGGCTTCATGCAAGCGTTCCAATTCATCTAACATATCTTCACTCATTTGTTCATGGCGCTGTTCATAATCGCTCAGCAATTGAATGTCATGCGGGTCATCTGTGGTCATTTCAAAGGGCTGAATCGCAGCCTGTTCGACCTGATTTTGCATGATTTGATCTTCAGGGCTGAGTTGGTCGGCATGCTCAACATTTTTTTGTTCGCAGGCAGTTAGGCCAAAAGCCAGACCGATCAGTATGGGAGCAAGGATGTGTTTGAAAGTAATCTGCATTGAAATGTGCTCCATTTTCGGTTGATTTTTATGGCTTGGTTTTTACCCAATTTTTTGATAGATAAACACATGGGTACAATAAGGAAATTCAATTGTATCTTGCGCATGTAGTCCGGTGTATTCCAGTATCAATTGTTCAAATTGTGTTTTGAGTTGTTGTTGCTGAGCGGCAGGCATTGCAGCGATAAAACTGGTCGAGAGTAGACGCTTGGAAACCACTTGCTCGACTGTGCCAACATGCCTGTGGTGAAATTGCTGTTCGTGGCAAAGTTGGAATAAATCTGTATCTGCAAAGACCTGACGCCAGTCTTGATTGTGAAAGCGTGGTGTATCGCCCTCAAAAGGGAGAATCATTTCTGCGAGGGCATTGACCCAATTCACTAAAATATCACGCTGATTCCAGATGAGTAACAAGTGAGCTTGAGGTTTTAAGATACGATGAATTTCCTTTAAACTTTGTAGATTGGCAAACCAATGAAAAGATTGTGCGCAGCTGACTAAATCAGCACATTGGGTAGGCAAGGGCAATTGCTCACTTCGTGCCTGAACGGTTGCAACTTGTGGGTAAAGTTGGCGTAATTCAGTTAACATGCTAGCAATGGGTTCAACTGCTGTAAGCTGCGTTGTTAGTTTGAGCAAATGCGGCAGGAACTTTCCTGTGCCAGAACCCAAGTCTACAATATGGCTATTGGGTAGAACTTTGAGCTGATCTTGCAGGAAAGTATCGACTTCTTGCGGGTAACTGGGGCGAACTTGTTGGTATAGGCTTGCACCAGAACCAAAGCCTTGTTGTGCGGCAGGATGTAGAGATTGTGTCATATTTTGCGATTTTTAATCTGCTGTGCATCTATAAAATAACATATTCACTTTTGAACTTGCGTAACGTGTATTCAAGTTTAAAGTAACGGTTTAATTCAGCGCCTTGGCGCCGGTGTGGGAATGGACAAACACATAATTTTTGAAGACGGACATATCCGCGCTATTTTCATGAAAGGCTCATCTCAGGAGCTGATTTTTTCTTTTGGCGATTTAATCACTCGTGCCAAAGGAACGTCTATTAACGCCGAAAAATCACTGGAAAAGTTTCATTTTAATGTGATTGGGGTGATGCCAAAGGAAAAATCATGGTTTCCTGAAGCATCTATGCGTGCCATGTTGGCAGCCATTCAAGAGCTCATTGCCCCGTTTAAAGTCCGTGTCGGCTATGGCGGCTCTATGGGAGGCTATGCGGCAATTAAGTATTCTAATTTACTGGATTTAAACCGCATTGTGGCTTTGGTGCCGCAGTACTCGATTGACCCTGAAGATATTCACGACGCACGCTACAATATGTTTTACCATGCCGATGTGAATGCCAATATGCGTATTCAAGCGCAGGATGTATCGGCACAGCGTGAATATATTGTGGTTTATGACCAATACTATCCAGAAGATCGTGGGCATTATTTAAAAATACAGCCATTAATTCCGCATTTACATACCTTGCATTTGCCATTTACAGGGCATGATGCGATTGCGATTTTGGCTAACTCAGAATTATTAAATGACTTTTTGACCCATCCTTTTGATGCGCCGTTTTTTTACCAAAAAATTCGCAAGGTGAAAAAGAACAGTAAGTTTTACTACCGTAAAGTGATTGAAAATGTCTTACCGAATCACCGTTGGTCTTTAGGTCGTATTTTAAAATACAACAATTTACAGCTAGACAGTAATTTCTTTGATGCCAAGCTGAAACAAAACCTGATTCGTTCTTTATTGAGCAATAAACAGGTCGATCAGCACGACCTAAACAAATTGGGTCTGCAAATCCAGTTACCGTATGAAAATCGGAATGTATTGCTCGATCATTTTGGTCATGGTTTGGTGTTTAACATCATCAGCCAAAAAATTGAGAGCTATGCAGCAAATGCAATTGCCTTAAACCATAAATTTTTGATTCCGATTTATGCCAAAGGCAGTGGCTTGGTACAAATTTATCTAAACGATGAGCGCTACTTAATTAGTATGAATGATCGTCATGTCATGAAATTATGCAAAGAGCAAGATGCGCTTGCGGCAGGCATGCATCCCTTAATACTGAAAAAATATAGCGACTATTTTGTCTTGAGTTATAAGGATTTAAACCTGAGCAGCGATGAGTTTGGCGGCAACGACTTTGTAGAAGATTTACCAGATACTGCCAAATTTACTCTAGAACTTGAACAGTAGTCTGCAAAGTTTTAAAGCCTTAATTTCTATGGTTTAAATTTTAGACACTTGTATTGTTTTGCCATTGGGCTAAGATGGTCTTGAAACCTTGTTTTATTGATCATTCCAAGGGTAGTGTGTATGACCAAGTTGTTAATGCCTGCTGTGCTTGTTTTATTGTTCAGTTTAATTGTATCTGCAACGGCTTTTGTCGATGCGCCAGAGCCTAAAGCCTATTTATTCTTTGCTTTAGCTGTGTTGGTATTACTTGGGCTTAGCCTATATGTGTTCCGACAAATACAAAACTCTATTCGTTTTCACATGAATAAGCCTGCAGAATAATTGCAGGCTTTTTTATAATTTTAAAGCAAATCATCAATCCAATATTTTTATAGTTTAATCACTTTAATTTCTTCTTCAGATTCGTCACTTGGGGCAGCCTGAGTCTGTGCTTCCTGTGTCGGTGGCGTTGTAGTGGTTGGCACAGGCGTTACATTCTGTGATGGTGTGCTTAATGGCGCTTGATAGATCGGCACGGCTTGATCACTTTGCCCTGTAATCACTTCTTTGGTTTCCTGAATTTTATTGTTGACCTGACCCGCCAGTTGCTGCCCTGTTTGCTTGGCTTGCGCTGTACCCTGACTGCCCAAAGTTTTGGCATTGTCTAAAGCCTGATGTGCCGATGGGCGAATTTTCTCAATGCCTTTTTCTGTTACTTCACCCACTTTTTGTGCAGCCTGAATCACACCTTCCTGAGTTTTATAAGCCCAGACATGTAATAAATTCGGGTTGTCTGCATATGGGCGAATCGGTTTGTGGCTTTGATTGTCTTGTGTAGGTTCAGAACTGTTTTGTGCATATACAGCAGCACTGCTGAGCAATAATCCAATGGCAATACCGAAACTGATTTTATTCATGTGTTGGCCTCTTTAAATACGCAGTGTGGTGGCTACTGAAAGCTTGAATGTAGATGAGAGTTCTTGGCAGTACTCATCTTAAAATTACAACCTTCACGCGCTATGTGGTGATGTTGTTGAGGATTGTATAAAGAATACATGACAAATACTGTTTGCTTCTCGCAAGTTTAATTGTCTTTCGGGTGACGATTAAGCATGCGTTTGAATCATTTGGTGTTTCTAAGTGCAATTTATGCAGATCATAAGCAGAGCATAAATAGAAAGACCCACAATAATTTGTGGGTCTTGTTACTCTGGAGAGTTTTAAAGCAGGGCAGTATTGGACTGCACTGCATGATTATCATAATTTGAAATATCTGAAGATGGCGGGTTTGTGTTAAAAGTCACACAATCTTGCTACATCAGGATACATTCAGTTTCGTTTTAAATTAGTTGCATTGTGCAAGTGCATCTTTATGAAAGTGACTGCGCAAGGTAATGAAGTTTTTTTGTACCGTAGCATCGTGCAAGTCAAAGTGCTGTGCAGTGCTGGTGCCGTCTTGGGCAAAAGTTGCAGAACCTGCTGAAATTAAAGTGTTGTCTTTAAATGCCCATTGCTCGATTGAGCGACCTGCCTTGAGTGTACCTGTAAATTCAATAACGCATTTATCAATAAATTTAGTGAGTTTTGCACTGTTGTTTACGGTGTCTGGGTAAACTTCAATGTTTTTCACTTCTTGTAAAACACCTGCTGTGAGCTGCGGAATAATAGGTGCAGAGGTACACGCACTAAGAGAAAGGCAAGTTAAACCCGATAAGATGAGTGTTTTAAGTTTCATAAGCTTGTTTTCTTGTTGAGTGTTGTTAGGTTGAGTATAGGGAACTGATATTAAGTTTTCTAGAAATAATTATTTCTCGATAACTGTAAAATTGACGTCTTCATTGTTTAGCTTAATCAGTATTCTCTCTCCTTTCAATGTCGGTTCAAATTTAAGTAAGAAAAGGCCACTGTTAAGAACTAAATCGTGAAGATTTTTAAATCCATATTCGAGTTTGATCTTTTTGTTTGAATCAGGGAATTTTTTTAAAATGATTGCTGCGATGGTTGTAAGAGAAACCCACCCATTATTTTTATGGTTATTTTCAATTTGAGTCTTAATTTCTTGGTAGATTTCATCTACTGGAAAAATAAAATGTGTTTTGAATAAGTTGGATTTTAAGTATGAAATTTGAGCATCTATTCCTGTTTGTGCAGTTAAACAATATTGCTCGAATTGATCTAAAAAGGGTTTATGTTTTTTCTCTAATAATAATAAAAAGTCTATAGCATTATGGCATTCATCAAGCACTGATAAGTTAAACTTTTCTTGAAAGTGATGTGTTATGAAATTACGATCTGCAACAAACTCTTGTAATTGAGAGCTTAGTTGCTGATAACTACATTCGCATAAATTAAATTCTACTCTCATATCAATACGAGTAGAATTTTCAACATTGTTTGCAATTGAGTTTTCATCTTGCTGTGTACGAATGAAAAGAGAACTCAAAGCTTTAGAGCTCAATCCACCTAATGTGTGATTATTGACTAATGGTTCTATGATTAAAGGAGCTGAGTTTTTTTCAAAGCTGATAGACCGATTGAGTTTCAATAAAGACTTTAATCGCATTTCTACGGTTTGGAAGCGAATAAGTTGCTTTCCAAGTAATATAAAGATTTTATCTCGGCATTCTTCTATATTTTGCATAATAAATTTTATTAAAAAACCCCACTATCAAAATAGCGGGGTTTCTTTTATTTTACAAGCAATTAAGACTTTAGTGCTGCAACACACTTACATCTGCAACACGTGTAAATAAGCCACGTAACTGTGCCAGTAAGCGTAAACGGTTGGCTTTGAGTTCAGCATCATCCGCCATGACCATCACGTTATCAAAGAACGCATCTACTGGCGCACGTAATGCTGCCAATTGAGAAAGTGCAGTGGTGTAATCTTTTGCTGCCAATAATGGCTCAACCACAGGTGTGATTTTTGCAAGTTCAGCGAATAATGCTTTTTCTTCATCTTCCACCAAGTTTGCTTCAACCACAGCACCTTCAGGCGTAGCTTCTTTTGCTAAAATATTGGCAACACGCTTGTTTGCAGCCGCCAATGCAGCAGCTTCAGGCAAGGCACGGAAGTGATTGACTGCATTCACACGCTTATCAAAATCAAGTGGAGATTTTGGTGATAAAGCTTGAACAGCTTGAATCACATCTACCGCAACGCCTTGGTCTTCGTATTTAGCACGGTAACGGCCTTCAAGGAATGCAACAGCATCTGCCAAAGTCTTGTCGTGATCTTTCAAGACATCGCCATAAGCAGTCAAAGCCAGCTTAATTAAGTCTTCAATTGAAACATCTAAACCGTTTTCGGTCACAAGGCGTAAAATACCAATGGCAGAACGACGCAATGCAAATGGGTCTTTAGAACCCGTAGGCGCTTGACCAATACCAAAAATACCCGTGAGCGTGTCTAAACGGTCTGCAAGGGCAATGGTCGTGCCTGTTTTGGTTTTTGGAAGAACATCGCCAGCGAATTTAGGTAAGTATTGTTCACCCAATGCTTCTGCAACTTCGTTATTTTCACCTTCAAGACGTGCGTAATAAGTTCCCGCAATCCCTTGTAGTTCTGGGAATTCACCCACAAGCTCAGACGTTAAGTCACATTTTGCAAGCAAAGCAGCTTTTTCAGCATCCTGCGGATTTGTACCTGTAATTGGTGCTAAAGCAACAGCCAATTTGGCAATACGTTCAGACTTGTTCCAAAGTGTGCCCAATTGCGCTTGGAAAACCATGTTGGCCAATTTTTCTTTGCGTGATGCAAGTGGTTGCTTTTGGTCTTGCAAAAAGAAGAACTCTGCATCTGATAGACGCGGACGAACCACTTTCTCGTTACCTTCAATAATTTGAGTCGGATCTTTAGACTCAATATTTGAAACGGTAATGAAGTAAGGCTGTAATTTGTTTTCAGCATTTACCAGACAGAAATACTTCTGGTTGTCCTGCATCGTAGTGATCAGCGCTTCTTGAGGAACGGCAAGGAAGCGTTCTTCGAAGCTGGCACGTAAAGCTACAGGCCATTCAACAAGAGCCGTTACTTCGTCACGCAGATCAGCAGGAACAATGGCAATCGCATTCACTTCATCAGCCAGTGCTTTGACTTGCTGGTCGATGATCGCCTGACGTTCTTCAAAAGAAGCAATGACTTTGGCCGCACGTAACGCATCTAAATAGTCATTGGCGTGTTGTAGTGTGATTGCTTCAGGGGCATGGAAGCGGTGACCATAGGTTACATTCGCTGCCTGATGATCTTGAATCGTGGCTTCAACCACGGTGTTGTCTTTAAGCAAC
The DNA here is from genome assembly GCF_012371315.1 of Acinetobacter sp. A1. Classification (NCBI taxonomy): domain Bacteria; kingdom Pseudomonadati; phylum Pseudomonadota; class Gammaproteobacteria; order Moraxellales; family Moraxellaceae; genus Acinetobacter; species Acinetobacter sp. A1. The sequence goes on along the minus strand of NZ_JAAZQY010000004.1, from coordinate 28,888 downwards.
ACCACCCATTTAACAGGACGCACAAATTCAGTACGGCTTGCGGCAGAGCGCATACGTTTTGCGATTGGCAGGTTGTCCAACGCAGTTTGTAGAATTTGTGGCAATAATGCATCAAGGCTTTGACCTTTCACATCTTTTAAATAGCAGACTTTTTCAACTTTACCCGCTTGGAAAGTAGAGACCTGATCAACCGTAATACCTTGACCACGCATAAAGCCTTCAAGCGCTTTGGTCGGTTTGCCTTCGGCATCATAGGCAGCTTGCACAGCAGGGCCGTCAAAACGTTTTTGGGTGTCTGCTTGCGCACCATCTACATTGACAATTTTAAGTGCCAAGCGACGTGGCGCTGCATAAGCTTCGATCGAATCGAGCGCAAGGCCTGCTTCTTTTAAACCTTTTTCAGTTTCTGCTAGTAAGGCATCGCGTAAGGTTTTTAAGCTTTTCGGTGGGAGTTCTTCGCAACCGAGTTCAAATAAAACTGTATGTTTAGACATTATTTGCTTTCCTCAGTATTTTGCGCTTTAGCTTCCGCTTCAACTTGTGCTTTTAACTGCGCCAAGACTTCATCACGTAAATGCGGTTCAGCCATTGGGAAACCTAGTTTTGCTCGTGCGGCTACATAACTTTGAGCAATAGAACGTGCCAAGGTGCGTACACGTAAAATATAACGCTGACGCTCAGTCACAGAAATTGCACCACGCGCATCGAGCAAGTTAAAGCAGTGAGATGCTTTAATCACTTGTTCATACGCAGGTAATGGTAATTCTGCGGCAATTAAACGGCTCGCTTCTACTTCATAGAAGTCAAACAGTTCAAACATTTTATCAACAGGCGCATATTCAAAGTTATAGGTCGATTGTTCAACTTCGTTTTGATGGAACACATCACCATAAGTGACTGTACCAAATTGGCCTTTGGTCCAAACCAAGTCATAAACCGAATCTACACCTTGTAGGTACATTGCCAAACGCTCAAGACCATAAGTGATTTCACCCGTTACTGGGTAGCATTCAACACCACCGACTTGTTGGAAGTAGGTAAACTGAGTCACTTCCATGCCGTTTAACCAAACTTCCCAGCCCAAGCCCCAAGCACCTAATGTTGGAGATTCCCAGTTGTCTTCTACAAAGCGGATGTCATGCACCAATGGGTCAATCCCAATGGCTTTTAAAGAATCCAAATATAATTGTTGGATGTTGTCTGGGTTTGGTTTAAGCACCACTTGGAATTGATAGTAGTGTTGCAAGCGGTTCGGGTTTTCACCATAACGACCATCTTTAGGACGACGTGACGGTTGCACGTATGCTGCATTCCAGGTTTCAGGCCCTAAAGCACGTAGGAAGGTTGCGGTGTGGAATGTCCCTGCACCCATTTCCATATCATAAGGTTGTAAAACGACGCAGCCTTGCTCCGCCCAGTAGTTTTGTAAGGCAAGAATTAAGCCTTGAAAGGTATCAATATGCGATATGGCGCGACTCATGGTCATCCACTTAAAATTAGAGAAAAATTGTGCTCAATTATAAGGATTTTGCGGGGTGCTGGCAAAGGTTAAAGCATAAAAGCATGTGGTCTGAGTCGGTTTTACAAATTCACTGATAAATGAAAGATGTAAAACAAATACACCTTATTGCGTGATTGTCTTATAATCTTGGCAAATGTTCGCCACAGGATTGTCCCCGTGTTTCATTCACAACTAGACTGGCTAAATACGCTTAAACCAAATTTCAAAGTTTTACCTTTGAAAGAAAGGTTGCTGTGTGGGTTGGGGGCGTTGCTGGGTTTAGCACTATCTTCACTGATCAGTTGGTGGGTGTTGGGCGATATTAATGCGTGGTATATCGCACCGATGGGAGCGTCTTCAGTCTTGCTTTTTGCTGTGCCTGCCAGCCCTTTGGCGCAACCATGGAATATTGTGGTAGGGAACAGTATTGCGGCGGTGTTAGGGGTCAGTTGTGCTTTATCTCTACCCAATTTAACCGAAGCTTTTAGTGTGGCTGTGGCATTGTCTATCTTTTTAATGATGACTACAGACTCTTTACATCCACCAAGTGGGGCAGTCGCGATTACTGCAGTACTGGGCGGAGAGGCTGTACGTGAATTAGGTTATCATTTTGTTTTTTATCCTGTTTTACTCAATTCTGTACTGTTGATGCTCATTGCAATTGCATTTAACCGCATGATTGGCAAACCATACCCACAAAAACCACAATTGAATACACGTTCTCAAAACCCGACACCGACCCAAAAAGCCACCATTCAGCCGCAAGATATTCAGGATGTGTTAGATGAACAAACTCAGCTTTTGGATATTAGTGAATATGATCTGCAAAAAATTATTTTAGAGGCGCAGTCCAAAGCCAGTGAGCGACAAACTCAAGCGCTGACGTGTGCCGATATTATGAGTAAAGATGTACTGACTTTGCATCAAGATGAAGATATTCACAGCGCATTGGAAAAGTTTAAACAGATGAATTTAATGAGCCTGCCTGTGGTGGATGATGCACAGCATTTGGTCGGAACTTTGGCATTGTATGAAGTGGTGGAATGGTTTAAACATGTGACCGATTTGCCTTATCGCTGGCAGCATCAAGTTAAACATATTATGTTGCGACAGGTCGTTACGGTACAACCACAACAAAGTATTCAGGATTTGGTCCCTTATTTTGTTGAGCGTTCTTTTAATTATATTCCTGTGGTTGAGCAACAGCGTTTAGTAGGTATGATCAGCCGTGCCGATATGATTGCAGTATTGAATCAGCAAGTTGTAGAAAAGTAGTTTCGATTCATACTCAAACCCATGCCTTTGCTACAAGCTAGAAAAATTTTTGTTGTGAAAACATTGTTGTGAAAACAACAGGCAAAAAAAAGCTACGATGCTTGGGGGAGCAATCGTAGCGAAAAAGAAATTCAAACGTATTTCAATCTGATGATATAAATGCGGTCAGTCAGTAAAATTTCAAGACCGTTTATCGGTCTTGATCTGAATGAACGGTACGCACAGGTCTTGAATAGCCTTGAGTTGGATTTTGCATATTGGACAGATTCTGTTTTGGCATTACCAACCACAATACCAAATACACCAAAATGCCTGGAAAGGCAGCGCTCATCACTGACACGATCACAAAAATTAAACGCAATAAGTTTGCATTCCAACCAAAACGTTCAGCAATACCACCCATGACCCCAGCAATCATATTTGAGCGGTTCGAGCGATATAAACCAACATTGGCCATTCAGTTCTCCTTGAGAGATCAATGAAATAGAAAACACATTCGTAAAAATCAACATCTACTAATGATGTTTTGCTTGAATCACGAATGCTTAATATAAAAATGGTGTTGTTGTTGAATTTTTAAAGTATCTAGTCGCAAGCAATTGGTAAAGTTATGTAACTTAAGGTGTTGATTAAAGCAGCATCCCCCTAAAATATTCATTAGAAGTCGGCAGTAGTTTGAGATGAAAGTTCAACATCAAGGAATGAGTTGAGCATAGATTCAACGTTGCCTACAGATGATTTGAGTACGACGAAAAGCTTCAATTTTTTAAGGGAATGTGTGTCATTGGCTAAATCATATATGTGTGTAGTCTCTGTACTGAGCGGAATGCTATTACTAGGATGTGATGGATCACAACTTGAGCAAGCTGCTGTGCAAAATTATTCAGAACCTGTCGAAACTAAACGGTTGACTGAGGTGGCAGGGCAGGCAACTGCGCCCATTCAAGTGAGTGAGCAACAAGAGACACGTAAAATTCCTGAAGCACATCATACCTATGTGGGACGCTATTCCATTCAAGTTAGCTGTACAGATAAATTTGTGATGTGTGAGCAGGGCACGGTAGATTATATTTTGACTTTATTGCCCGATGGGACAGCACATCGTATTTTTGTGAATGCTGGAAAAATCAGTTACGACACTGAAAAGAAGTACCGCAAAGACTTTTGGTTTTATGATGAACAAAATCATCAGATTGTGGTGGCACGTTCCACTGGGGTGAATTTTTATTACAATGTTGACCATGAAAATAACTTAATCATGGATCGAAATAAAATTGCGATTGCGACTGAAAATAATCGTGAATACTTCAAAACCCATCCATTGCCTTCGCAGAACTATCACTTAATTAAATCAAGCTAAGAATTAGCGATACGATGATTTAACGGACTGTATTATTTGAGTCGATGAATAAACCATGAGTTGTTTGGGCTTGTGGTTTTTTTATGGGCGTGTGAAAGCTAGAAAAGAACAAATGTCTTTTTTGAGTTGAATATTTGAAGAGGTATTTGAGAATGAATGGTGGGTCGTCCGCGATTCGAACGCGGGACCAACGGATTAAAAGTCCGCTGCTCTACCGACTGAGCTAACGACC